>JBJKQX010000550.1:0-13343 GCA_046704965.1 Binataceae bacterium (SeqCode) | reverse complement strand
GCGCGAATTTCAAACGTGTAATATCCGGCGCGAGGCGCGATCATGGTCCCGGTCCATACGACGTACGACGAAAACGGCATCGCACCCATCTCGGCGACGTTTGCGAAATCGATTCGGCGATCCACGCGCTCGAACATCAGACGCGCCGGCCACTTCCTGCCGCCCAGATAGTAGCTCCCCAGCAGACCGTGCCGCGGCTGCATCGCAAGCGCTTCGGAAAGCGGCGCGGTCATCGGCGGGACGAAAATAACGGCTATCGCCAGCGCGATAGCCGCGAACCGCACCCTCACGCGCCCGTGCCGGAAGCCCGCGGCGCGGGTCAATTCGAACGCCGCCGCAATCCATGCGGCTCCGAGCGGGAGAAGCTGAATCGGCGCCGGCAAATCGGCGAGCTTTCCGAGATTGAAAGCGAGCGTACCGCCGAATATCGGTCCACCACCGAAGTACGCGCTGCGATTAAGCGCGAACTCGGCGCGAAAGTAATGCTGCATGGCGAAATTGCGCACCGGGTTTGAGTATTCATAAGGGAAATGAGGATTCGTAGAGGTCGCCATCAGCATCGCGAACGCCGACACTCCGCCAAGCGCCGCGATCAGAAAGTCGCAGGCCCCCGGTAGAAAGACGAGCGGAAGGACCATAAACGGTATCACGGGCGTCATCTGGCGCGGACCCGTGGCGGTACCGCCGCCCCATGACACTATCGAAGTGCCGAACGATGCGTTGAAGGTAAGGAACGCGACAAACGCGAAAAGGACCAGTGCGAATTCGGCCCGACGATGCCGCTGTCGATGAAAATAGATGAAGCCGGGAATCGCCAGCAGGATAATCGGGTTGCAGAAGAACAGGCCGCGCTGCGGAGCAACCAGGATGTCCCACAGGATTCCCAGTCGCGGATAGGTAATTCCGACGAATCCGCGCGATTGCTCGGGAAACTGACTGTTGCCCGGAACGAACTCATAGGCTTCGGAACTCAGAAAGAACGGGTTTCCGAACGCAATCCAATCGTAGGCGAGAAGGATCGCGGCAACTATCGCGGCGCCCGCCGCAAATGCCGCAACGTCCGACTTGCGCGGCAACTTCCACAGCGCGTAAAACGCGAGCGCTATCGCAACCAGCACGCTCGGGAAGTCGCACAGTACGGCCCATCCGGCGAGAATTCCGGCCAAAAGCGCCCGCTCACGGCAGGGTTCCTCTTCGAACGTAACCATCAGGTAAAAGCTCGTGAGCAGGCAGAATGCCGCGACCGGCTCACCCGTCATCTCGGTTGCATAGGGAAACAGGATAGTCGCGAAGCCGAGAATCAATGCGACACCGGCGCTTCGCCCCACGGACGCCCCGAGCGCCAGCGCCAGCCGGTACATCACCACCACCGCGCCCGCTACCAGCAGGCTGACGGTAAACACGGTCGTCAGGTAGGTCGTCAGTGCCCAGAACAGAGGCTCGTTGCGCGCCGTTATCGGGGCCAGAAGCAAGGTGAAGAATTTCCACGGAATCAGACCGAGGAATGAGAGGCCGGGCGCCTTGACTGAGTAATAGTGCCCGCCAATGTGCACGATATCCGCTGTGTTGTAGCCGCAATAACCGTCGATACTCAGCGTGTGACGTTCCAGTATCGACCTAATCAGGTCGAAGCGCGCCGCGGTGCTCTGGTCGGACGCCTGATAGAAGTACCCGTAGGTGAAGAACGACACCAGGAACAGCGTCGTCTCGATTCGTCGGCGTGCGCGGGACGTCGGGTTCGTCACCTGCGCGATTCTCTGTTGCGCGTGCGGCGCGCCTCTGCGCGAGACACTTTTGCGGGTTCCTTGCCCAACGCGTACCAGCCCCACACCGCTATCAGCGCGAGGCCGAGGAACGTGGCAACAAGCGAAAGCGGTGAACCGGTCGGCGACGGAGCCATCGCCTTCTCAATCTTTTCCAGGTCGAAGACCGGGTACGCCCCTTTGGGCAGCTTCGTCAGCTTGACGACGCTCGCGTTGCGGAAAAATGCGCGCCCGATATTCAGACTGCCGTACCCGCCCAGCCTGAGCGCGACGTTGACGTCGGCGCCGCGCTTGCCGACCAGCAGGTAAAGCCCCACCGGCGTCCATCCACTCGTATGCCTGACGTCGGTCGACATTATATCGCCCGGCATCACGGAGAGCGTGGCGCCGATTCTGTCCGCGGGCACATCCGCGGTCCGTATATCGACGGTGAAGTGGTACCATCCAGGGCCCAGATTAAGCGTCTGCATCCAGCGCGCGTCGTTGGGCTGGAGGTTCTCTATCTCCAGTTCGCCGGGATGGCCGGGGCCGGGATGAATCCAGCGATAAGCCGTGGCGCCGGGCTTCTCGACCCATGCCTCGGTGCGCCAGTCGTCGGGCTGGTTTCCCGAACCGGTACTGAAATTAGGGTTGAGCAAAAACTGACGCTTGCCAGACGTTGCCGCGACGCAGCGCTGCGCGGAAGGCACGGCGCACAGCGCGAAAACGGTCGCCAACATTACGAGGGCATAGCGCCAGAGTCGCTCGGCACGCATCGCTATATCCAGTTTATAAGCCCGGGGCCCTTGAACCACATCCGCGCATAGTACCCCGAGCGCGCGATCGGTATCGCGGTCCATACCGGGAAGAAATAGACAAAACACACAAGTCCGCCCAGCACGAAGGAAACGCATACGAATTTTCCCACGTGCTCGGGCTTGCGCAGCAAAATCGCGCCGTAGGCACCAAGCAGCAGCACCGTGCCCGCCGTTCCCCACGCCGGGCCCAACCCAAGGATTAGAGCTGGCGCGATAAT
This sequence comes from Binataceae bacterium (SeqCode), assembly GCA_046704965.1. Taxonomy (GTDB): domain Bacteria; phylum Desulfobacterota; class Binatia; order Binatales; family Binataceae; genus DTIX01. The sequence goes on along the minus strand of JBJKQX010000550.1, from coordinate 10,565 downwards.
GAGAACTATCGCGAGATGTTCGAGGAATTCGGCTTCGCCCCTCCAGCAATCGGCCAGCACGCCACCCAACGCGACATAGGCCAGATAGACCGCGCCCATGTAGTGATAGAGAAACAGCGTGCGGCCAATCCACACCCAAATCAGAAGGTAGCCGAGATATCCGATAACCAGGAACGAACGTTTGATATTGGGCCGCTCGATAGCCCTGACGGCGGTTATCATGATCGCAACGAGGGCACCCCACCACGTTAGCGGATTTCCGCCGCCCCAGATGGTCGCTACCTTGCCGACCTTGGGGAAATGCTGCCAGTACGCGATCGGCCTCAGCATCAGCGGCCAACTCCACCACGGGGAGGCGTAAGGATGGGTCGCTCCGGCGACAGCATTCTCGTACCAGATGACGCGCCGGTAGTAGTGAAACAGGCTTCCGATCCCACCCCACCATCCGAGCCAGTACTTGGGGATGAACGTCAGCAGGTAGAAGAACGTCGTGATCGCCGCCACCATCGTGACCGCCGCGATTATCCGTCGTTCGCGCCTCGGGTCACTCGCGCCGGGATTCTCCTGCGCCACGCGCGCGGAGTTGCGCCACAGGTCGTACGCGATAAAGCTTGCGACGAAGATGCAGGTCCACGCCGGAATGTACAGCTTGCTTCCGAGACACAGGCCGAGCGCCACGCCGATCCACGGCAGGACCTTGCGCTTGTCGATAAAGCCGTCGGTCTGGATAAAGCGGAACAGCAGCAGGTAGGAAATCGCGGCGAAGGTCAGATAGACGATATCGATCACGGCCACGCGCGAATCGACAATGAACATGCCGTCGCACACGATGAATCCTGCCGCCAGCGCCGCTCCGAGGCGCGAATCGAGAATCCTCCTGCCGAACAGGTACGTGGTTCCAACCATCACCGTACCCATCACGGCGTTGCCCACGCGCCAGCTCCACGGATGGTCGCCGAACAGGATGATTCCGAGCGCGATTAGCAGCTTGGCCAGCGGAGGATGCGGGTCGAGAAACGGCTGGCCGTGCAGGTAATGGCGCGCCTGGTTTACGAAGTGAACTTCGTCGAAAACGATCTCCGCCGGCTTTCCCAGATGCCAGAAGCGGGTCGCAATCGCGGCGAGCACCAGACCCGTGAGAAGGATCGTATCGATTCGAAGCCACGCGAGCGTCGCCGGCTCCCGTTCCTCCTCACGCTCAATCGCCGTTGGCGTAGATGAAGCTGTCGCAGAAGCCGGCCCTTTCAGTCTATCGAGCAGTCGCCCGAACGCATCGCGCTGCGGCTCCTCGCTTCTCCCCAGCACCCGAATCCCGTAATTCACCGCAAACCCGAACACGGCCAGTTTGACCACCGCGCACGCCATCGCAAGCGGATCGCGCGGCGGAAGGAATACGATCGTATTCAGCGCATGCAACACGTACGCGAGGTTGAACAGGCACGTCAGCGTCAGAACCCCGAACACGACCAGCATCTCGGGACTCTCGAGCGCAAGCGGAATAGCGAACGCGAGCGCCGGGTACAGGTAGCGCTCGTGCATCCGTGGCGCGAGCAGAAAAAACCCGAACATCGCGATAAACGACGCGTAGACGAGATCGCGGGGCATGCGCCTGCGCCACAGTATCCAGGCGACGAACGCGTAGAGAGGGACGAGCAGCGCCATCCCGAGCGCGAAGTAGCTGATGCCAAGTACGGTTCCAGAATCGAGTTGCCGGAGACCGCCCACCAGCGCCATCAGGTTGAACGCGTTGACGGAAGTCTCGTGGTAGTAGCCCGCGCCTGACGCGTACAGCTTTATAATCCAGTCCGCCCGGTGACCGATCTGAAACGGGATTATTCCGATCACGAAGGTTGCCGCGAACGCCAGAGCGGCACGCGACCATCTGCGCCAGTCAGTCGTGAGCAGCGCCCACAGCCCGACGACCGGAAGCAGCGCCAGGGCCTGCGGTTTCAGCAGCACCGCGATTGCGGCAAGCGCGAATCCGGCTTCATACTGCTCGGCGATTATGGCCGCGACCCCCAGCCACATCACGACCGTGTAGACCGAGTCGGTCTGGCCCCACACCACGCTGTCGAACAGCATCGCCGGGTTGAGCGCGACCATCAGCATCGCCGGCATCGCCATCGCCGGTCGCTTGGAGCGTTTCGCGTAGGCGAACATGGCGGCAGCGAGCAGAAAGTCGGCGATAAGCGCGGGGCTTTCGACGATTATCCGAAGCGAGGTGCCGCTGGCATGGAAAAAGCGGGCAATCAGACCCGCGACCCAAAGTACGTAAAGGTATCCCGGCGGATAGTCGAGGAAGTAGCCCGAGTGGTAGGCGTGCGTAGGACCGTCGGCCGCCAGCCTCAGCGCCCACGCCTCGTACGTTCCCACGTCGACGTGGAAGCCAGGGAAAATCAACAGCGCGCCGGTCTTGACGATCCAGATGAGGACCAGCACCAGCAGCGCAGAGCTAAATCCCCCGTCACGTTCGCGGACCAGCGGTCGAAACAGACGGAAAACCTGCCAGGCGACGATACCGAGCAGGATTAGACCCGCCACGCATCCGAGCAATACTCCGTTTGAACCGCCGGAAGGCGCCGCGGCACCCAGGGACGCCGCCGCCGCGAGCACAGCCGCCTCTTTCCGCATCGACCGCGACCGCTCTCTAGTTCGACTCATGCTCCCCGACCCACAGACTTAACGCCGTGGCGTCACAACCCCGCCGCTGCATAGCCGCTTACGATACCGCAGTCGCTCGGTGCGATGAACAGTCAGCACCCGTTTGGTGGAGTGCGGGTTTTGCGTCTATCATCCCGCACTGAGCCGCCCAAAGCCGGAGAAGCCGATGGACCTTGTTCACACTCTTTATGAGCCCAAGGGCGCGGGACCCCATCCCGCTATAATTGCGCTTCACGGATGGGGTTCGAACGCGCTCGATCTTCTGGGTGTCGCGCCGTACATCGCGGACGGACGTTTCATGGCCGTATGTCCGCAAGGGCCTCTCGACGTACCCATCGGGGCTATTCAGGGCTACGGATGGTTCCCGATAAGGATGGGAACGGCGCCGGAGCCCGAGGAAATCGAAAAAGCGGCCAGGCGCTTGACGGAGTTTATCGACGCTGCGCTTGAGCGTTACCCGATCGATCCGCGAAAACTTGTGTTGCTCGGTTTCAGCCAGGGCGGCGTGATGGCGTACAGACTCGCGATGCGGCAGCCGGAAAGATTCGCGGCGCTGGTCGGAATCTCGACATGGTTTCCGCCCGAACTGAAGGAAAGCGCTGCCAGCAAGGCGGACGCGTTGGCGAAACTCCCGACTCTGGTTCAGCACGGACGCGCCGACGACATGATCGAATTCTCCCGGGCTCGCGAGTCGGTCGAGAACCTGCGTGAACTTGGAGTTCCGCTGGTGTTCAGAGAATACGATTGCGGCCACGAGATTTCCGCGAGCGGCATCTCGGACCTCACGGAATTCCTCGAAAAGAAGGTGCTTTAGGCGACTGCGACGTCCGTGGGCCGCCTTGACGGCCCGGCGGTTCTTCGCGCGCGACCACTGCCCGCCGCCACATCGTCGCGAAATGGCGCTGCGCTGCGAACGAGGCGAACTGCGGCGAACGACGCCCGCTCGCCTCTGCAGCGCGCCTTCACCCGTGCTACTCTCACTCGCATCATGAGCAACGAATCGGAGCGTTCCGAGACGCACGAGTTTTCCCGCCTGCTTTCCGTCGTCCGCAATTTGCGGGTCAAATGCCCATGGGATCGCAAGCAGACCGTCGAAGGGATGGCGCGGCACGTAATCGAGGAAGCCTACGAAGTCGCCGAAGCAATCCGCGTTGCTGACGACGCCGAACTTCGCGAGGAACTCGGCGATTTGCTCGCCCAGGTGATGTTCATCTCGGTCATCGCCGACGACAATTCGCGCTTCACCCTCGAAACCGTGATACGCGAGGCGGCTGACAAGCTGATTCGCCGCCATCCGCATGTCTACGGCGACCTGAAGGCCGACACTGCGGAAGAGGTGCTGGTCAACTGGCAAAGGATAAAGCGCGAGGAAAAGGGCGACCTCGGAATCGCAGCGGCCGGACGCGGACTGCCTGCGCTAATGAAGGCACAGAAACTGGGTGAACACGCCCGGCGCGCGGGGATGGACTGGGCGAACGTTCGTGACGTGCTCGCCAAGGTGCGCGAAGAACTGGACGAGGTCGAGGCGGAACTCGATCGCGGAGAAACCGACGCAGCCGCGTCCGAAATCGGAGACATGCTGCTCGCGCTCGCCAACGCGCCCCGTTTCCTGGGCCATAATTCCGAAGAAAAACTGCTCGAAGCGTGCGACAAATTCATTGGCCGCTTTGAGTCGGTCGAGAAACTGGCCGCCGCGCGCGGCGTCGAACTCAAGAGGCTCTCCGACGAGGACATCGACGCTCTATGGCGCGAGGCAAAGGGAAACGAAAAGAGCTAGAAAAGCACACATAATTGCCTCGGCGCAGCAGATGCGACCGGGCCCCGTATTGACCTGAAAATCCCTGACTGTTAGCTAAGACAGACTATGCCTCATATTCCGAATCACCCGTCGGCGCAGAAGCGTCAGCGCCAGAACGTAAAACGAGCCGAGCGAAATCACGCTATCAAGAGCCGTGTCCGTACCACGGTCAAAAAGGCACTCGATGCGATAGATGCGGGCGACCGCGCCGCAGCCGAAACCATGCTGCGCGAGGCCATCAGCCTGCTGGACAAGGCAAGCAGCAAGGGAACGCTCCATCCGAACACCGCAAGCCGCAAGATAAGCCGGCTTTCCTCCCGCTTTCACAAGACTTACGCGGGCAAGACCGCCGAACAGACCGGAAGCTGAAGCCGAAGCGGATTTTCCGCAGCATCTGCCGCGCTGCTATCGCTCGGTATGCGAACGGCGCTCGCCGGTCAGCATTTCGAGCAGTAGCGCGGATAGTGCCTCGCCCCTGCCCCTTATCCGTCCGTTCTTGAAGGCCACATCCAACTGCGCGGCGCGGCTGTAAACCTCGGCCAGACGACCGTGGCCGAGTCGCTTGGCGCCGTCGATAGCGCGCAGGGCAAGCGGGCTCGACGGCCCCATCCCCATCGCCGAGGCTATCTCCGCAGTGCTCTTTCGCCCCGCCATCATCGACGCAGCAATCATCATCCTCCGCATCACCGGCACAATCTCGACCGCGAGTATCTCCACCGGGTCTCGCCCGGCTGCGAGCGCTCGCTCAACCTGAGCCATGGTTGCGCCGGTGCGTCCGGCGGCAACGCTCTCGGCTATTTCGAAAGGCTCGGGAAGACGCGCGGAGCCGGGTTCGGACAGGTCACCGATGTCTATCGACGCGCCGGGTTCGACGGTGATCGCAAGCTTGGAGATTGCGTTGGCGACCGCGCCCAGGTCACCGCCATGTCGTGAAAGCAGCATCTCCGCCGCCTGCTGCGAGAGCTTCAGCCCTCGCGCATGCGCAAAGATTTGCGCGTAGCGAGGCAACTGGTTGTCAAAGGGTCTCAGACAATTGACGACGACTCCGACACTCTCCGCCGCCCGGCGCACCTTGACCGGTGCGGTGTCGCGTTCATAGACGACGATCAGATGATTAGGCGGTGCCGCGTCGGCGACGGCCTGCGCCAGTATCGAATCGGCGCCTCCTCGCGCGGGAGCGTCTTCGGAACTCTCAGCGCTCGACCCGCGCTCCCGATACGAGCGCATCACGCGGCATACGATCGCCCGTTTGGGAGCGAAAAGGTCCGCGCCGCCCATCTCATCGACCAGCGCCGGCAGGTCCCCCGCGCTGGAAAGTTGCAATGCGCGGTACGCGAATCCATGCTCACCGAGTTTGCGAGCCAAGGCGTCCAGAACGTATTCGCGAAGGAACGCTTGGGGCCCCGTGATCAGTATTACGGGGGCAAGGGTGCGCAGGCCGGAGAGCCTGGAAAGGAAGTTCAGCGCGTTATCCGACGGCATCGTTTTGCCCGGGCCGACCGTCGCCCGAAGGTGTGCTCCAAGCCGCTAAAAACCCGACGCCATCGCGGCGTACAGATGGCGCGCCAGTCCGGCCATCATCTGACCCCGTGCGACCAGTTCCTGACTTCGCGCGACCTGGATGTCGGGCATCTGCGCAATATCGTTCGCTCTCAGGTTCTGCTGCAAAAAGTTGGGCGTGGTCGATACCACGGCCTGGGACACGACCGGATACTGTTCGGTGTTTCTCAGCCCGCGAACGCTGAAGATAACCTTGTGGTTTTGTTTATCCATCAGCGATGCGCTGACGGCCATCGATTCGGTGTAAATGGTTGGTTCGAGCACCGAGTTGAACGCCTGAGGCGTCGTGTCCATCGCGAAGATAGTGCCAGAGAGCACCAGGTCGGCATGGTCGGGACTGTCGACCAGCTCAAGGCGCTTGTGATTCGCGATCTCGTCCTTCATGTAGCGCATGAACTGGTCGTTGAGACCGGTTATGCGGGTCATGTTGACGAACGGTTTGACGTAGATGGTACGGGCGGTGGCCGGCAGATTGGTGCCCGAAGCTGCGAACTGGTATCCGCAGCCCGACGTCATGACCAGCAGCGCGAGCAGCGCAAGAAGCGGTCTAAGCGGATTTGGCAGTGGTCCTGTCCTCACCTTTTTGTTTCAGCTTGAGCCGCCCCGCAATCTGGTCGAGGACACCGTTCACGAACCGTCCCGATTCCTGGTCACCGTAGGTCTTCGCAAGTTCGATAGCCTCGTCCATAGTGACCCGAATGGGGACATCGTCGAGATTCAACATCTCCCACACCGCCAGACGCAGGATGTTGTGGTCGACACGCGAGAGACGTTTGACCGACCAGTGTTCCAGCGCACTGGCGATATAGGCGTCGAGGTCGCGCTGGTCGCGCCGGACTCCTTCGATAAGGCTTTCGGCAAACCGGCGTGCGCGCTCGTCGCTCGGGAAACTCGCGAAAAAAACCGCCAGGTCCTGCGCCGAGGCACCGCCGCAAATATCAACTCTGTAAAGAACCTTGAGCGCGAGATCGCGGCCTGTGTGTCTGAGTCCCATAACAAGTATCGCATCCGCGCGGGCGCCATGCGCCTCGCCGCGGGCCTTCTTCATTTTTTCGGGGCAATTTCAGGTAATCAGTTTAAGGTCCGAAAAGAGATGCCCGAGTTTTACCTTCTTGGTGCGCAAGTAATTGATATTGCCCTTGTGCGGAGCAACTTCAAGCGCGACCCGCGTCACGCTCGCGCCATAGCTTTTCAGGCTCTCGATCTTGTGCGGGTTGTTGGTAAGCAGTCTCACCTCGCCCACGCCAAGATCGCGCAGGATTTGCGCACCGATTCCATAGTCGCGCATATCCTCCTCGAAACCCAGTTGCAGGTTGGCCTCCACCGTGTCGAGTCCCGTGTCCTGAAGCGCGTACGCTCTTATCTTGTTTCCGAGCCCGATCCCGCGACCTTCCTGATGGAGATAGATAATAACGCCCGCGTCGGACGCAAGTATCCGTTCCATCGATTCCACGAGCTGATCGCCGCAATCGCATCGCAGCGATCCGAAAACGTCGCCCGTCAGGCATTCGGAATGAAGACGAACCAGCGCGGGACGGTTTCCGCCCACGTTGCCCCGGATGAGGGCGAGATGCTCGCGTCCGTCGACGATATTGCGAAACACCACCGCCCGGAACTCACCCTTTTCTGTCACGAAAGGAGCGTCTGCGACCCGCTGCACGAGTGTCTCGTTAGTCAGCCGATAGGCCACGAGGTCGCGGACAAAAACCATCGGCATCGAATGAGCTTCGGCGAATTCGCGCAGTTCGGGCAGAGTCGCCGCCTTGCCCTCCTCGTCAAGAACCGAGCACAGGACAGCGCACGCTCTCAGGCCCGCCGCGCGCATAAGGTCAACCGCGCCCTCGGCCCGTCCGATACGCACCATCACGCCCCCGCTCAACGCCATCAGCGGGCGAACGTGACCGGGCATCACGATATCCCCGGGATGGGAGTCGGGCGAGGCTATCACCTTGATTGTCTGCGAGCGGTCGCCGGCCGAAATACCCGTGGTTACGCCTTCACGGGCTTCCACCAGGACCCCGGCCTGCTCGGCAAGAGGACTGCTGTCGGTCGAGGGTTCGAGCGGGATGCCGAGTTCGCGCAGGCGCTTGTCGGTGATTGCGACCGACACGACCCCGCGCGCGTCCCGCGCCATGAAGTTGACGTGGTCGGGCGTGATAAACTCAGCCGCCATGACAACGTCACCTTCGGCGTCATCGCTCTCCTCGGGAACCATCACTACCATCCGACCTTCCCTCAGATGAGCGAAGACTTCTTCAAAGACCATCGCGGGCATCCTTGTTCACCAGCGCAAAAATACTATCACCCGAAGGCGATTCTAACCACCAAGGGGTCGTCCCTCGACCAGCCAATCGTCGCCTACCCGGCGCGCATTGAAATCCGCGAGCCGGATCGAATTCTTTACCCGATCGAACCCTAACCCTTCAACGGCCGAAAGCCCACTTCCGAGAATTCGCGGCGCCATAAAGAATGCGACGCGATCGACGACGCCCTGCTCAAGCGCTGCACCCGCCAGATGGGCTCCGCCCTCGACAAGCACCTTGCACCATCCGCGCCGACCGAACTCGGCCATAACATCCTGAAGGTCGAGATGTCCCGAGTGCTCCTTCGCAGCCATTACCTCGACCCGTTTCGAGCCGTAACGCCGGCGGGCGCGTTCAAGGTTGGCCCGGCTTGTCACGATTATCGCCGACGCGTTGGAACGCTCCGTAAACACACGCGCGCGGGCTGGGCTGCGAAGCCTGGCGTCGACTATCACCCGGATCGGATCGCGACCACCGTCGAGCCGGCACGTGAGCCGTGGATTGTCCGCCAGAACGGTTCCCGCGCCGACCATCACCGCGTCCGATTCACGGCGCCATCGATGCACCAGTTCGCGTGACGCGCCCGAGCTTATCCATCGCGAATCGCCACCCTCGGCGGCGATTCTGCCGTCCAGCGTGGCGGCAAGTTTCAACACTACGAACGGCCGTCCCCGTGCGACCCGCGTCATGAATCCTTCGTTCAGGGCAAGGCATTCTTCCTTGAGAACCCCTGTGGTCACAGACAGCCCGGCGCGGCGCAGGATGGAGATTCCCCTGCCGCGAACGCGAGGAAATGGATCGACGCATCCGACGACCACGCGTGAAATCCCGGCCTCGACCAGCGCCCGCGCGCACGGTGGTGTCTGACCGAAATGAGCGCACGGTTCAAGCGACACGTACGCGGTAGCTCCGCGCGCCTTGATGCCCGCCTGTGCGAGTGCCAGCACTTCGCCGTGTGGCCGTCCGCCGGGCGCGGTCGCCGCCTGTCCGACCACACGCCCGCCGCGTACTATCACGCATCCGACGGCAGGGTTGGGCGACGTCAGCCCGAGCACGGAGCGCGCAAGTGCCAGCGCGTCGCCCATGAAGCGGCGATCGGTTTCCGGGTTTTCCCGCGATCTCATCGCTTCAGTTGGGAGGGCCGCTCTTCTTGCCGCGTCCCTGGATCTCGTGCTCGGCGTCCTGTTTGCGCAGACGAATCAGATCCTCGAGTTCGCGCATGAACTCTTCGATATCCTTGAAGGATCGGTAGACCGAGGCAAAACGGACGTAGGCGACCTGGTCGATCTCGTGCAACTCGTTCATGACCATCCCGCCGATGAATGAGCTGGAAATCTCGCGTTCGCCGCGCTCGGTTACGGCGGTTTCCACCCGGTCCGCTATCTGGTCCACGGTCTCGACGGAAACCGGGCGCTTTTCGCAGGCTCGTTTGATTCCGGCAATTATTTTTGAGCGATCGAAGGGCTCGCGCCTGCCGTCCTTCTTCACCACCATCGCGGACGTGTCCTCGATCCGCTCATAAGTGGTGAAGCGTCGACTACACGCACCACACATGCGCCGGCGCCTGATAGTCGCGCCGTCGCCGGCCATGCGGGAGTCAACGACCCGGTTTTCGCGATGGCGGCAAAATGGGCAGCGCACGGCGGTCTCAACGCGTCGCGGGCAGCCCCACGACCTGCGCCCGATATTTATCGATCTGTGGATAAAACGAGGCGGCGCGACGCGTACGCGCGCCGCCTCGGATAGGTGCTTTGCGGGCAGTGCGCCTGAGCTCAGCTTTTGTGAGCTTCGATATAGCTGACAACGTCCTTGACGGTCCGGATTTTCTCGGCGTCTTCGTCAGAGATTTCGATATTGAATTCCACTTCAAGCGCCATGACCAACTCAACGATATCGAGCGAGTCGGCACCGAGATCCTCGATAAACGAAGAATCAGGCGTTATCTCGTCAGCAGCCACACCCAGCTGCTCGGCGACTTTCTCGCGCACTTTGCTTTCGATGTCCTGGGCCATCGTGCTCCCATTCCTCCTGCCGGCCCTCCAAGGGCCGCTGGTAAATGCTTTCCTTTTCTTGTTCGGCTGCCGCAACCACCCAACAGCACCTTTCCCCACTTGCAGGCGCAGACCGTGCCGGTAGGCTTGGACAAGCGTCCGACCAAAGTCAAGTCGGCAGCATAGGGACTTGCTCGCAACTAGGCAAGTTTCCGCAGACGAGTCGCGCTCAAGGAAAGTCTAAAGACCTGG
>JBJKQX010000549.1:0-9126 GCA_046704965.1 Binataceae bacterium (SeqCode) | reverse complement strand
CGGCCGCCGGCATCCTCACCTGCTTGACCGGATTGCGCAATCCGTTTACCTGGCCAATCGCGCTTCTCACTCTGGTGGGAGCCTTGGGCGCGATACTTCTGCCGGGCGAGGGATGGATTACGTTCTCGCTGGTTCTGGTCGGAATCGGGGCGGCCGGCTCGCTTGCTCCGGTCGTGACGCTGGTGATGGAATTGCCCGGAATGACCCCCGAAAAGATGGGCACGGCCCTCGCCTTCGTATGGTCGGTGGGTTACGGAGCCGCCTTTGTCGCACCGTTCATGGGCGGAGCGATAGCGTCTGCGATCGGGCTCAAGGACGTGATGCTGATTTTTCTCGCCTTTCAGACATTGCCGATAGTCGCAATGTATTTCCTGCCGGAAACCGGCCCGCGCCGGGCGATGGCGTCGTCGGATGCCGCGGCATCATAGCCGTTGACAGCTTCTCAAGGAGTTTGGCGAGGAGCGCACGGCGCGCGCGTGCGATAAGCGAACATTGATAAGCAAACAGGCCGGCGGATTGCTCCGCCGGCCTGCCGCAATCGATAGCGGAATCGTCTTACCGCTTATTCGCAGGATGTGACAGGAACGGATCCGTCTCGACGTTGCCAGAGGCGCTGGAGCAGCCACCGGCACCCGGTCCGTGCGGGCATCCCCAATAGTTGACCGGGGCGGCGACGGTGCCGTTACCACCATTGTCGACCCCGATCGCGCCGCGGCCGGCCAGATCGTTCAGGAAGACGTTAGCGTCGGTGGTAGTATTGCCGACCCATACGTCGACACCTTCATTGCTGACCTTGTTCTGGGAAATGGTCGTACCGTCGATCGGTTCCGCGGGCGCAAACGGTGGAAAGTTTCCGTTACTCAACACCTCGATCCCCATCTTGGGCGTCGAAGTCGGTATGGCTTCGGCGTCTCCACCGTTACCGCTCACGACGTTACCAACGATCGTGTTGTCGTCGGCGCTGCCGCCGGCCGCATGCACGTGGATCGCGATTCCGGGCTGTCCGTTGTTCTTGACGATATTGTTGGCGATCAGATTGCCGGACGCCTCGGTTTCCCCTCCGGGAGGAATACCAGGATTCGCGAACGCCCCCGCTCCGGAGGCACCGTTGCCATTCAATACGTTGCCGATCACGCCATTATCGGTCACGCCATAGCCCGCGTCGAACATGTTACCCGAAGTCACAGGCGTGCAGCCGGTCGCGTCGGTGGAACCGGGCGCGCAGGCGAGATGCGAAGCCAGAGTGACTCCGCAGTCGCCGCCGAACTCGGTGTTGTCCGAGGAGTTGTTGCCGACGATCAGGTTGTCCTTGTTCGGGCCGGTCTCATCGGTCATCAGGATGCCGCCGATATTGCCATGAACATGGTTCCCCTTGACCACCGAGTCGATCACGCTGCGCAGATGGATTCCTTCGCCGCAGTCGTCGTTGTCGTCAGGAAAATTGCCGGGGCCGTTAGCGTATGCGTCCGCACAGCACTGAGGTGCATAGGCGCCAGGGCCAATGGGAGTGCCAGGAGGCGTAAAGGTCGGGCATCCGCTAGGCGCGTTTGCCATCGACTGGTCGTTGTTGGTCACATTGTTGTTCAGCACGTGCGCGTTGGATGCGTCCTCAACCAGGATTCCCTCGCGATCGGCGTTTTCCGCGACGCATCCTTCAACAGTCACCCCGTTGACGCCGCTCACGTAGACGGCATGGTCAAGACCGGTGGCGTCGAGGACGACGGATCGATGCCGCTTGCCGTTGCCGCACTCTAGGGTCAGGCCCGACAGTGACGAAGCGTTCGACGCAGTGGCGGCTATTGCGGCGACCGAGCACGCTGGACCGGTGCACGCAGCGCTGTAGGTCCCCGGTTGAACTATGATCGTCGTGTCGGCTGCACTGACGGCGTCAATAGCCCCCTGGATTGTGCTGTAGGAGTTGCCCGAGCCCTGCTGATTAACGCACAAAGCCGAAGACGCTTGCGCGCCGCCGGCGCTCAGGGCAATCACGCCAATGAGCATCGTAAGGTAAGTTCCAATCCTCGCGTGGATTGGCCCGCCTTCGCCAAACCTGCGGCGGCTGATCATAGATTTCCCTCCTGGGACAGAGTGACTTAAGAATGATCATGTTTACTTGTTTGCCATAGTCTCTGGCAAGTCGATGCCTATTAATGCTTTCGCTATTCTAAAGAGAACCAGAGGGATCAGGACTGCGCAGGGATTCAAAGCGGCCATTCAAAGTGCCTGGTTATGCCACGTTTGCGAAATTGATGAATTGAACAGGCACCGGGAGACATCGTGGTGAACTGGCTCACCACGATGCGATCCGAGGCGTCGGAGCACATTGCTTGGTGCGTGCGGAAAGGTCAGGCGTCGCGGTCTTCGGGTGGGAGATGCCCCGAGACGAGTCGGCTATTTACCGTTGATTTCCGAGGCAAGCTCCAGAAGTTCAGCGTGCAAAACACCGTTGGACGCGATCATCCCGGAGCGAATTGTGCGCTTGCGGTTGAAGCGAAGCGCGCGACCGTGAATATCAGTCATGATTCCACCCGCCTCGGCGACCAGCGCGGCACCCGCCGCTATGTCCCATTCGTTCTTGGGCGAGCGCGAGAAAGTCCCATCGGCCTTGCCGCCGGCAACCAGAGCAAGCTTGTACGCAACGCTTCCCGTGGGGCTGAATTTCATTTTGCCGTGAAAGACTTCCCATTCTCCGCGCGCGGTTTCGCTCCGGCTTGCCAGCACACGCGCGCGGCGAAGCACACGCGTGCGCGTCACGCGGGCGGGCCGTTCACCCAGATGGCATCCCATGCCCCGCGCACACCAGAACATTTCATCCTTGATAGGGTTATAGGTAATCCCGAGAATCGGCACGCCCCGATCCACCAGTGCGATCGCGACGCAGAATTCCGGTATGCCCTTGATGAATTCCTTGGTGCCATCGAGCGGATCAACGATCCAGACCCGCTTGCGGGAAAGCCGGTCGTCGCTGTCAACCGTTTCCTCCGACAACCATCCGTAGTCCGGGAAAGCCCGTGTCAGCGTTTTCCGGATGATGCGGTCCGCCGCCAGGTCGGCGGTGGTGACAGGGTTGTCATATCCCTTCGAGCCGACCTTGTACGATCCGCCCTTGAAGTAGCGTTTCAGAATCGCGCCGGCCGCGAGCGCCGCCTTGCGCGCCGCCTCGACCTCCCGCTCCAGCCCGGCGGCGGCTTTCGTGTCGGCTGCCGCGTTACGGGCGCTTTTTGCCACCGGACGGGACGGCTTTCCGCCCCGCTTCGACTTTATTTCTGATGCCATGCCCTTTACGACTTATGACTTCTTGGCGGCGTTGGCCTTGTCGCGCTTTTGCCGCACCTCGTTGTAGGCCGACGACAACCGCGCCAGCATCTCTTCGCGCCGCTCATACAGGCGCCGTTGCTTGCGCGGAGCACATCGCGAAAGCGCATAGGCCGTGATGATAGGCAGTGCGACGGTCGAATCCACATAGCACACGACCGAATCGGGAAGCCTGTCGGGATCGATCTTCCCCCAACTCACCGCTTCGGCCGGAGTTGCGCCTGACAGTCCACCCGTGTCGGGGCGCGCGTCGGTCACCTGCAAAAAATAATCGTGCCCCTTCTCCGACACGCCCATGACTTCCTGTATCTGCGGCTCGGTCTGGAGCACGAAATTCTTGGGCGAGCCGCCGCCCAGGATGAACACTCCGCTCTTGCCGCCGTCATTCTTGGCCGCGTAGACGATAGCGGCCGTTTCGTTGACGTCGGCCAGCGGATCGAGCCTGATCCCCTTGCCCTCCATCTCCAGCAGCGCGAGATTCATCCCAATAGACGAGTCGCCGGGTGACGACGTATAGACCGGGACCGCATGGCGGTAGGCCGAAGCAAGTAACGACTTGTGTCCGATCCCGAGCACCCGCTCGCGTTCTGCCACGTAGCGACCGGCCCGATAGTGAAATTCCGCGCTACTCATCGGATGCTGGAACTCGTCGTTCATCGCAACCTGGCGGAAGAACTCGTCGGTATCGAGCAGAACCTGGTAATCGAAGAAAATGTCATAGATGCGGACCACGCCCTCCTCGCGCAGAGCCACGTCGTCGGTTTCGGCCGACCCCTGGTAAAGGTCGAGACCCAGACCGAAGTGCGTGTCGTGGTAGAGATTTGCGCCGGTGGACACGATCCAATCGACAAACCCGTTCTCGATGAGCGGGATAAGACACGACATCCCGAGTCCTGCCGGAGTGAGGGCACCTGTTATGCTCATGCCCACTACCACGTCGGGGTCAAGCATCTTCTCGGCGAACACCCTGCAAGCTTCACGCAAGCGACGACCGTTGTAAGCAAGAAAAGCGGTGTCAACCAGTTCAGCCGCGGTCATCTTGCCCGTGACCGCCCGCGCCTCGATTGGTGCACCACCCAGCAGCCTTGATTTTTCTCTCTGCGCCATCTCGCCTCCTTGCAGAAATGCTCCGAGACCCGGACGCGGCCGGAATGCCGGACCGGGTACCTGCGACTTCGGAAAGACCGCAAGATGATAGGGAGCCGTCGAGATCCTATCTACGAAAGGTACGGGTTTCCATCCTTTGCGTTTGCGGGTCATAATTTTAGTCCCTAATATGCTGACGGGGATATCCTGGAGCTTCGGGGGAACGCGGCGATGGCCGTTATCGCGATCAACCAGCAAATCGGCAGCCGTGGCGTCGAGTTGGGTACTCTCGTCGCCGAGCATCTGGGCTACGAGTTCATGTCGCGCGAGGATGTCGTGCGCGAGGCATCGACGGTTTATGACGTCGACCCCGCACAATTCCTGATTGTCGACACCCGCCACCCGCACTTCTGGGAACGGTCGAAAGCCGATACCGAGCGCCTGCTCACGTTTCTGCAATCGGTGTTGCTCAAGCATCTGGTGAAGGATCGCGTCGTGTTCGTGGGAAGCACCGGCGCGCATCTGCTGCCTCAGTGCGGGGGCGGAATCAGGGCACGCGTGGTCGCGGGGCTCCAGAGCCGGATCGAGCGGGTGATGGTCGAGGAGCAACTGGAGCGCCCGGCCGCCGAAAAGCGCGTGCGCGACAATGACCGTGAGATCCGCTCGCGCACCCATGCAGTGACAGGTGTCGACCTCGACGATCCAACCTTTTATCACATGGTTCTCAACACCTCGTTGACGTCGATGGAAGCGCTCGCAGCCGCGCTTGAAGCCTGCGCGACCCGGATCGATGCCCATCACGGCGACGGGTTTCGGCATCTCAGGGACGTGTCGCTCGTGGTTCAGGTTCGAGCGGCGCTTCTCTCCCATCCCAAGTTCGGAGCGGCCCAAATCGAGGTCCGATGCGCGGACGGCGTCGTGTATCTTCAGGGAGCCGGGCTGGTCGCGCCATGGAACGCTCTCGCCGTGCAGGTCGCGCGCCAGGTAGAGGGCGTCGATCAGGTCGAGGTCGGCTCGCAGGAGCCGCCGCTGCCTTACCGCTCCGAATAGTGACCATCTTCGCGCCGCCGCGCCGCAAGATTTACGCTCGAAACTCTCTCGTGCTATCGTCGCGCTCTTTCGAAACGCGATGCGAAGTCTGATCATCCTGCTTGCGACCGGAGTCTATTCTGGTTATGTGCCGCTCGCTCCGGGAACCGCCGGATCGGTGGTCGGGTTGCTTCTCGGATATTTCGTATGCGCTCCACTATGGCGGCATTCACCGCTCGGGTTCATAGTCATTTTCGCACTCGTGTTCGCGGGCTCATGCTGGATAGCCGGTGAGGCGGAGCGCATCTTTGACGAGCACGATTCCCCTCGTATCGTCCTCGATGAAGTGCTTGGGATGGTCGCCACGATGTACCTGAATCCGGTTGCATGGCCGTATCTGCTGATTGGGTTCGTGGCTTTCAGATTTTTCGATATTATCAAGCCGTTTCCGGCAGGGTTGATCGATCGCCGGCTTCCTGGGGGCTCCGGGGTGATGCTGGACGACCTTGCCGCCGGAATTTACGCAAACATAGCCTTGCGAGTTGTCGCATGGCTCATCTGACGACCCGCTGCCGCGGCCGCCTCGTACCGGCGGCCACGCGGCACGAGCGCGGGAGGCAGGGATGATTCAGCGAGCCGTCATCATTTCGACCGGCGACGAGATTACGACCGGCAAGGTGGTCGATACCAACTCGAACTATCTCGCCGACAAGCTGCACGAAGTCGGAATCGATCTGGTTTCCGTCATGACCGTGGGCGACGTGCCCGAACGGCTTGAATGGGCGTGGCGCTCTGCTATGGAGATGGCGGACGTGGTCGTGTCGACCGGCGGAATCGGTCCGACGGCAGACGATCTGACCACTGAAACCGTCGCCCGCATCACAGGCCTCAAGCTGGTGCGCGACCAGGACTCGGTCGATCACATGCGAAAGCTGTTCGCCTCGATCGGTCGTCCGATGCCCGATAACAACCTGAAGCAGGCCGACTTTCCCGAGGGCGCCGAGATTATCACCAATCCTCTCGGCACCGCGCCCGGATTTCATCTGCCGGTCATGGACGGCGAGAGGATAAGCCATCTGGTCGTGATGCCCGGGGTGCCGCGCGAGATGAAGCCGATGACCGAGAAGTGGCTCATGCCGTGGCTCAGAAGTAATCGCGGGACCGATACGGTGTTCGCGGTGCGCATCTTCCAGACGTTCGGCATCAGCGAGTCGGGGCTCGACCAGGCGGTCGCGGGACTTATCGCGCCCGAGGAAGGACGCGTCGCCTTTCGCGCGAGCTTTCCGCAAATCTCACTGCGCGTGACGGTCGAGGGGCAGCCGGGCGAGGCCGAACGCCGGCTCGAGGAATTGTCCGGGCGCGTGCGCGAAAAAATCGGGCATTTCATTTTCGCCGAAGGCGAGGCCTCGATGGAGGAAGTCGTCGGCCAACTGTTCACGAAGCAGGAATTGAAACTCGCCGTGGCGGAATCCTGCACAGGCGGACTTATAGGCCATCGCGTGACCAACGTGCCGGGCAGCTCGCGCTACCTGATCGCCGACTTCGTGACCTACTCGAACGAGATGAAGACCGCGATGCTCGGCGTCAGCGACGAAACGCTCAAAACTCATGGCGCGGTGAGCGAGGAATGCGTGCGCGAGATGGCCGCCGGTGCGCGCAAGCGGGCCGGTGCCGACGTCGCAATCGCCACTTCGGGAGTGGCAGGACCTGAAGGCGGCACGCCCGACAAGCCGGTCGGCACGGTATGTATCGCGCTCGATTCGGAGAAGGTCTCGGCCTCGCGGCGTTACCAGATGCGCGGTACGCGCGACTGGGTAAAGCTGCTCAGCTCGCAGGTCGCACTCGACTGGCTGCGGCGTTACGCGCTCGACTTGCCGCTTGGCGAATCGCAGCTTTTCCGCCGCTGAGCACGCGCTGTCGCGCGCGGGCTAAGCCCGCAAATCGCGACAGGTTCTTTCGCACACAGCGGCGGCTCGATAGCCACGGTGGGGTGAGCGCGATCGACCGAACGGTCGAAGCGGCTCATGATTAGCTTCGGGCGGGGTTCGAGGTTCCATTCCCGGCCGAGGCGGTTGCGAACGCGTCCATCGGAACCAGCGGTGGACGACGCCGACGCTTCAGTTCTTCGAGCTCCGCGCGCGCCTTGGTCTCGGCGTTGGCGCGTCGAATCTCCTCCAGCTTTTCGCTAAGTTCCGCGCCCTGCAGTTCGCGATGCACGCCCGCCTGCGCGAGAGTCTGCTGAATCGACTCTCGAGTTTCTTCCAGCGCGCGCACGTCCTCGTCGTAGGAAAGCTCTTCGAGCGCACGCTGAATTTTGACCCGCGCCTGGGCGTTGCGAAGCCGCGCCAGCATCCGCACCTTCTCGACCTTGAGCTTGTCGATCTCGCCCTTGAAGCCGAGCAAATTCTTCTTGGCGTCATCAGCCTCGCGCGTCAGTTCGCCAAGTTCCTCGCGCAGCCGCGCGCACTCGCCTTCGAGCTCGTGCTTTCGCCGAATCAGGACCAGCGCGACCTGGTCTTCATTCATGTCGGCCGCTTGCGCGGACTGTTCCACTACTTCGTCGAGTTCGGACGATTTCTCGCGCAGTTCGCGTTCCAGCTTGTTACGCATGTAAATCACACCCGCGGCTGCCGTCTTGAGTTGCTGATAACGCTGTACGCGCTGCGCGATTGCCGCCTCGTACACGGCCTCGGGGTCGTGAGCTTCGCGCGATTTGAGCCATCGGCTCATCTTGCCGCCCGCAAGATTGAAAAGTCTCCGAAAAAACATTTTTTCCCTCCTCGATAAGTGATGCGATCTCGGTCCGTGCGATCTTCGTCCGCGCGCTCCGGCGCGTCCGGCCTCAATCGCCGTCGGATCGAAGTCCCAGGTCGGCGACGCTTATTCCGAGATCGCGCATCTTCTGCTGAAAACTCTGCCGATACATCCCCGCTCGCTCCGCCGCGCGCGAAATATTTCCGCCCGTGGCCCGAAGCGCCCGGATGATGTACTCGCGCTCCCATTGGTCGATGAACCTGTCCTTTGCCTCGCGAAAACTGAGCGTCGCACCTTGGTCGCTGCCGCCGTCGACGCTTGGCGCCTCACCCGCGAGCGTTGACGTGCGCGAATCGTCGCCGCGCTTCGCTTCGGACTCGGCCCCGTCGAAGAGGTCGGCGGGTGCGATCTCATTTCCCGACGACAGGATCACGGCCTGTTCGACCGCCGCGCGGAGCGAGCGGACGTTTCCGCGCCATTCGTTCTCCACGCACGCGCGCATCGCCTCGGGCGTAAACTGTTTCGGACTTGTCCCGAATTTTCGACATGCGTCCTCAAGGAACGACTGTGCAAGGGCCGGGATATCCTCGCGCCTTTCGCGAAGCGCCGGTATACGAATCTCAACCACCTTGATCCGGTAGTAGAGGTCCTCGCGAAAGCGCCCGTCGGCGACCATCGCTTCAAGATCCTGATTGGTGGCGGCGATAATCCTGGTGTCGACCGAAATCGGCTGGTTGCCGCCGATACGTTCGAAGCGTTTTTCCTGGATAGCGCGCAGCAGTTTGGCCTGCGTCTCCAGACTCATGTCGCCTATCTCGTCCAGAAAAAGCGTGCCGCCGTCAGCGGTCTCGAATTTCCCGGCGCGCCGCGCGACCGCTCCCGTGAAAGCGCCCTTTTCATGGCCGAACAGATCGCTCTCGACCAGTTCACGCGAAAAAGCCG
>JBJKQX010000548.1:0-15180 GCA_046704965.1 Binataceae bacterium (SeqCode) | reverse complement strand
GTCGGGCGGAGTTCTGCTGGAGATGCTCGGGATGCTTGAGCCGGGCAATCTGCCCGGACTTGGACTGAATTCACCCCCGTACCTGGCTCGACTTATCGAGGTTATGCGACAGGGATTCATCGACCGCGCGCAGTACGGCGACCCGGCCTTCGTCCACGTACCGCTCAACGTCCTGTTGTCGAACAAGCACATCAACGAGGCTCGCGAGAAGGCGCTGCATCATGACCTGCCGTCCAAACCGGTGGCCGAAGCGCACGACCATGGCACCTCGAACATGTGCGTGGTGGACAAGCATGACAACGTCGTGGACATCACGACTACCGTCAATACGGCGTTCGGCTCGAAGCTGATGATTCCGAAACTCGGGATAGTGCTCAACGACGAAATGGACGATTTCGCCATCGCTCCGGGGGTACCAAACGTGTATGGACTTTCAGGCGCGACCGTTAACGAAATCGAGCCGGGCAAACGCCCGCTCTCGAGCATGACGCCCATAATCGTGACGCGCGACGGGCACCCGGTTATGACCGCGGGTGGCGCGGGAGGTCCGACCATCCTGACCGGCGTGTTGCAGGTTACGCTCGACATTCTGGATTTCCATCTCTATCCAGAGCAGGCGGTAGCAACCCCGCGAATCCACGAGCAGGCCGCGCCCGCGGTCGTGTACGTGGAATCCACGATGCCGGCGCCGACCGTTTCGTCGCTGCGCAAGATGGGCTACAAGCTCAAGATATTGCCGAGCTTCGGAGCCGAGAGCGCAATAACAATAGCGCCCGGCAATCTGCACGGAGCCTTCGACCCTCGCAAAGGCGGCGGCGCTGCGGGATACTGAGACAATTAGTTTGGAGTGGAACGTGGACGGACTTCCCGACGGTCGATGCTCACCTTGGTACGTCAGGTGGAACGAACGTCGCGAACCCGTCCACGGAGTTACGATGCACAGGGAATTGGGTGTGGTTTTCGGTTACCTGCTGATGGTGACGGGTGTCTACTGGACTTTCTTCAATCGGCCGATCGCGAGACGCGCGGTCATCAACCAGCGCGAGGCGTTTAGGATGCGCCCGACGCGCGGGCATGTTTTGGTGAATCGGCTCGTATGCGGACTGGGCGGCCTCACATTTTTCATGTTGGGTCTCATGTCAGCGACGGGCGTTATTTCCCTGCTCTAGGCGGCTCGCTACGTTTCGCTGGCGGCCCGCGGCGGTTACACTAACAGCGCGTGTCTTCTGAGCAGCCTGTATCGAGTGCCGATCCCGGCGCACCCCGCGGAGCTTCAAGTTCGAAATCCGGACCTTCGCGATGGTTCGCTGCTGATGCATTCGCGGCGCGCGGCGTTCTGGTCCTTGGGGTCGCGGTTTTCTTCTTCCATCTCGGAAGCTACGGTCTGTGGGAACCCGACGAGGCACGTTACGCAGAGATCGGGCGCGAGATGCTCGCGCTGCGCGATTTCGTCGTCCCCCATCTCAACTACGTCCCCTATATTGAAAAACCTCCGCTCCTCTATTGGCTGACGGCGTTTTTCTTCAAGGTTTTCGGGTTTAGCGACTTTGTCGCGCGCCTGACTCCGGCCCTGTCAGCGCTTGGCGGTCTCCTCGCCACGTTCTTCTTCGTCCATCGCGTCTTCGACCGTCGCCGCGCCATCCTGGCGGCCGCGGTGCTTGCCACCGCCCCGATTTACGCTGTGATGGCGCAAATTTTGACCACGGACATGCTGCTGACGCTGTTCGTAACCGTCGCCCTTTATGCGCTCTACCTGCATTACCTTGAAGGCGGAGGGTGGTGTTGGGTCGCTTACGTCGCGATGGCGCTGGGGACGCTGACCAAGGGACCGCTAGGAATCGGACTGCCGATCGTCCCGATGGCGTTGTTCTTGTGGTGGCAGGGCGAATTGCGCGGCGCGGTCCGTCGATTCCACGGCGTGGCCGGCGGTCTGCTGGTGCTCGCGATCGCGGCGCCGTGGTTCGTGATGATAAGCCTTCGTCTGCCGTCGTTTCCGGACTTCTTCTTCGTCGGCGAATATCTGAGACGCTTTTTCCAGCGGGGCTACAGCCATCACGAGCCGATCTACTACTACATCCCTGTAATACTGGGCGGCTTTCTGCCGTGGTCGGTGATGGTCCCGTTCCTCAACTGGCGCGGGACTCCCGCCAATCCGGTGCGACGTTTCTGTATTGCAGCCGCCGGTACGATTTTCGTCGTTTTCTCGCTCGCCAGCGCCAAGCTCATCCCATACGTCCTGCCCGCGTTTCCGCCCCTTGCCATCCTGATAGCCGACGGCCTTGCCGCATCCGCATGGCCCGACACCGAATCCGTCAAAGGTCTTCGGACGCGCGTTTCAGGAATCCTGACGGCAGCCGGGCCGCTGGTCAGTCTCGGAGGCGTGGTCGCCGTTGGGGTCGCGATTTTCGCCCCGATGTTTCGCACTCCGTATCCGATGCAGGTGCGGCCTTCGCTTTACGCCGTCGGTGCCGTGCTGATTGCCGGAGGCGCTGCGATAACCTTGGCATTTTTTGCGCGAAAGACCGTAGCGGGCCTCGCGATATTGGTCCTGACACTAGCCGCGGGCCTGATGACGGGTACGTACGGACGTCTTGAAGCGACTCCGCTGCGCTCGTTTGCGAGGCTAAGCCGCGAGATCAACCGACGCGTCCCGCATGACGCGACGATCATTTCCTATCGACGCTACGTTCAGGGACTCGCGTTTTATACCCGCCGGCGGATAATCCTGGTGGGCCCGGAGAGTGAACTGACCTACGGCGCGCACCACTCGAAGGACGCCAATAAGTACTTCCTCAAAAAAAACCGGCAAATGTTACGGCTGTGGGAGCGGCCCCATCCCACCGTGATTGTCATCGATGTCTCGAAGCTTGCCCGTCTTAAGCATAAACTTGGTTCGTTTACGCTGATTGCGTCGGAGAATACCAAGCGCGCGATCCTGAATCGCGATGGACCCTATGCCGTCCACTGAAGTTCACGGCCCCTTAGTGCAGCCGCCGGCTCCGTCACATCCGTATCGCTCTTTCCTGCTCAAGGCTGGACTGGGCGTTGGGATCATTGCCTTTCTCATATGGCACTTCAACGCGCGTCCGGCGCTTGAAGCTCTTGCCCGCGAGCAGCTGGTTTTTTTCTTTGCCGCGTTCCTTCTCTATGTGGCCGGACAAACGATGTCGGCTTACCGATGGAAAATCCTCGCCCGAATCCTGGGCCTGCAGGCGCGCTATCGGGAATTTCTCGCGTATTTCTTCGTCGGACTGTTCACCAACCTGTTTGTGCCGGGGCTCGTCGGGGGCGATGCGGCCCGTGCCTTTTATCTCGGCCGGCGGCATCATCGGATGGCGGAGGCGATCGCGTCCACGGTCGCGGACAGGGGCTATGGTCTGGCGGCTCTGTTCTGGGTCGCGGGTATCGCCGCATTGTTTTTCCGAAACGCTCTCCCCAAGAGCGTCATCGTACCGACGGTGATAGTCGGACTAGCGGTGCTTGGCGGATATCTCGCTTCTCCACTGATCGCGCGCCTCGGACACCTGGGTCCGCGCTTCGTGCGCCGCGCGGTTGGCGCGGTCGGCCCGTACCTTCATCGTCCCTCGACGGTTTTGCCGGCCATCGCGCTTTCCCTGATCCTGCAAGCATCACTGGCCGTGTGTCAGTATTTGCTCGCGCTCGGCTTGGGACTGCAGATACCACTCGCGTTGTTTCTGATAATCGTGCCTATCGCCAACGTCATCGCGAGCCTGCCCATAACCCTGAACGGACTGGGTGTCCGTGAGCCCACTTACCTGCTGCTGTTCGGAATGGTGGGAGTGAGCCATACGGACGCTATCGCGCTCGGGCTTCTGTGGTTCGTGGCAACGATGCTGGGAGGTCTTCTTGGGGTGATTCCATTCATGACCGTTAAGCTTCCGGCGCTTACGCCCAAGACTACGGAGGAACCCGTCCAGGCGGACGCGCGGCTGTGATCTTGCGATGCTCGGAGACCACAAATGCCGGTTCAGGCTATCTTGCCCTCGAAATTCGTCGTTTGTATATTTAGCTAACCAATCGGACAGGCCCGCAACATCATCACGGAACCTCATTTATGGATTTCATGAAAACCATGTTCCTTAATCCGCCCTCCTACGAGGACTTCGATGGAGGTGCGGGCTCCCGTTATCAGGCCACGCGCGAAGTCTGGTCATTCTGGTACCCGACCTGGCTGGCATATCCAGCCGGACTGGTTCCCGGTTCGCGACTGCTTGACGCGCCGCCGCATGACTACGACCTCGCGAAGACGGTCGACGAGGCTAAGGACTACGACTTTGTCGTGATTCACACCTCGACGCCGTCGCTCCGGATGGACGCGCGGACGGCAGAGGCCATCAAATCGGCCAATCCGAACTGCACTATCGCGATGGTCGGCGGACATCCGACCGCCCGCCCCGACGAAGTGCTCTCGCTTTCCTCCGCGATCGACATCGCAGGTCGCAAGGAGTTCGACTACTCGATGGCCGAGGTCGCTCAGGGATTGCCGTGGGAAAAAATCGACGGCATCAGCTTCCGTCGCAACGGGACGGTAAGCCACAACCCCGACCGCCCCTCCCTGACCAACGAGGAACTCGACAAGCTGCCGTTCGTCACCGAAGTCTACGAAAAGAACCTCGACTATCTGCGCTACAACAGCCCCTATTGCCAGTATCCGTACGTTTCGATGTACACGGGGCGGGGATGCCCCGCGCGATGCACGTTCTGTCTGTGGCCGCAGGTCACCCAGGGCCATCGCTATCGCGTGCGCAGCCCGGAGAGCGTGTTCGAAGAAGTGTCCATGATGAAGCAGAAGTTCCCGAAGATGAAGGAACTGTTCTTCGACGACGACACTTTCACGGCTGACCCTGCGCGCGCCCGCAGGATCGCGCAACTGCTCAAGCCACTCGGAATCACGTGGTCGACCAACTCGCGCGCCAACGTTGACTACGAGACTCTTAAAATCATGAAAGACGGCGGCCTCAGGCTGTTCGTCGTGGGTTACGAGAGCGGCAACGCCGAGATTCTGAAGAACATCAAGAAGGGTGTGCGTA
This sequence comes from Binataceae bacterium (SeqCode), assembly GCA_046704965.1. GTDB lineage: Bacteria > Desulfobacterota > Binatia > Binatales > Binataceae > DTIX01. The sequence goes on along the minus strand of JBJKQX010000548.1, from coordinate 10,129 downwards.
TCGATCGGGCACGCCGGTTCACGCGCGACTGCCACGAACTCGGAATCCTGATCCACGGCACCTTCATCCTCGGTCTTCCGGGCGAGACGCGCGACACGATCGAGGAATCGATGAGGTTCGCGCGCGAGATGGACTGCGAGACCATCCAGGTGTCGCTCGCTTCGCCGTATCCCGGCACCGAGCTTTTCGAGTACGTGACCAAGAACGGCTATTTGGCGGTTGACCCGCTGCTCGATGAATCCGGTTACCAGAAGTGCTCGATCAAGTATCCCGGACTCTCGAACGACGAGATCTACGGAGCGGTCGAACGCTTTTATCGCAACTTCTATTTCCGGCCGCGTTATATCTTCAAATCGGTGCGGAAGATGGTAACCTCGGCTGAAGAGTGCAAGCGACTTCTTAAGGAAGGCATGCAGTTCGTGTCCACGATGCGTGCGCGTCGCAACCAGATGCGTAACGCGGAACGCGAACAAAGCGCAGCGGCCTGACCGACCTCTTAACCGCTCGCGCTTCAAGCAGGTTTCGCATAATCATTACACGCGGCCGCCCGTAAAGGGTGGCCGCAGCTTTGTTGGGGCAATGGAATTTCTGCGGTTTTTGGGGCTGATCGGTGTTGCCGCGTCCCTGCTCTATTATGCCGCGGCAACAGTCGTCGCCTTGCGCTTCGTCCGTCGCCGCAAGGCTTCGCCGCCGCCCCTCGTTGACCCTCCGCCTGCAGTGGCTATTCTCAAACCGTTGCACGGCGCCGCACCCGGTTTGCGTCGAAATCTCGCGACCTATCTGGAACTGAACTACCCGCGCGTCCAGTACCTGTTCGGTGTCTCGACTCAGGAGGATCCGGCAACCGGTGTGGCTCTCGACCTCAAGTCCTCGTACCCGTCGGCCAACATTGCGATCGTAACCGGAGAAGAGCCGGGATGCGCCAACCGCAAGATCGCGAAACTGATTGCCATGAAAGATCGAGCGTCGGGAGACCCGGACGCCTTCATTCTGAGCGACGCGGACGTCACCGTCGATAGCAACCATCTGACCCGCGTTGCGGCGGAACTCTTCGAAGACGAGCAAACCGGCCTGGTGACCTGTCTTTATCGGGGACGCGCGTCCGAGTCGTCCGGCTCGAAACTGGAATCGCTTTTCATCAACACCGACTTCGCGCCCATGGTCTTGTTGTCGGAGGCGATCGAGCCGATGCGTCATGCGCTGGGCGCCACGATAGCGGTCAAGCGCAAGGCCCTCGAAGCAATTGGCGGCTTCCGTCCCCTGAAAGACTTGCTGGCGGACGACTTCTACCTCGGCAGGATGGTCGCGGATAAGGGTTTCAACGTCAGGCTGTCCAGTTCGCTCGTCACAATCGAGTGCGACGAGGCCGACTTTTCGCAGTTCTGGAACCATCAGCTAAGATGGGCACGAACCTATCGCACGGTCCGTCCGGCGAGCCTTGCGACGATCGTGATTCATGGGCCGTTCTGGGCCTTGTGGCTGGCTTTCGCGAGTGCGTTCAGCGTCGCCTCGATCGGGGTGGTAGCCTTGGTCCTGGCGGTACGTTATGCGATGGGCGCGATAATGGTTGGAAAAGTGCTCGACCTTCGGGTGTCGATGCGCGATCTTTGGATGGTGCCCCTCAAGGATCTCGTGATGACCGGCATCTACTTCGCGAGTCTCGCCGGAAGCACGGTCTCGTGGGGCGGTCGCCGGTTCAAGCTGCTTCGGGGCGGCGCGATGCGCGAGGTGGGCTGAGGTTTCGGCAAGTGACTTTGGATTTTTTTCTCGCCGTTCTTTCCAGCGCTCTGCTCGCGCTCGGGTTGCTCATGATGAAGAGTCGCGCCGAGGCTCTGCCGCTTGCGCAGGGTTCCGGCACGATTCGCGCCGTGTTTTCCTGGTTGCGCGACCCGATGTGGACGGGCGGCCTGGCCGTCCAGACAATAGGCTATGCCCTGTATGTAATCGCGGTGGCGGGAGCTCCCGTTTCGATGATCGCCGTGATGATGGAGGGCGGTATCGCGCTGTTCGTGGTGTTCTCGGTCGTGGTGCTCGGTGAGCGCGCCCGCGCGCGGGAATGGATCGGAATAGGCGCTATCGTGGCCGCAATCACGATGCTCACGTTGTCGCTCCCGGCTGGCGCCCGAGAGGGCTCCATCAATATCGAGATGCTGGGGTTTCTGTCCTTCATCGGCGTGGGATTTGCCCTGGCCCCGGTGGTGGCGAAACGGCTCGGTGAAAGCGGCACCGCGCAGGCGGTTGCGTCGGGCGTCGCCTTCGGATTGGGCGGACTGTACACGAAAGCGATGGCGGAGAACTTCCTCGCCGACCCGCACGTCACGATGGCACTCAGAATCGCAATCGACCCTTACGTCTACGCCGCGATTGTCGCCAACATCGTGGGAATCGTGATGCTTCAGAATTCGTTCCACGAACTGCGCGGAGTGATCGCGATGCCGCTTTCCTCCGCACTTTCCAATCTGGTTCCGATCGTGGGCGGAATGGTCGCCTTTGGCGAGCAGTTGCCCGCCGACCCCGCCGCGCGTTTGATGCGAGTCGGCGCGTTCATCCTGACCATCGTGGCCGCCGCGACGCTGGCCGTGGCGCAGAGCGGTTCCTCGACCGCCCCGGCGACGACCCCTCTTAACCCACGAAAAATCTGACCGAACGCACGGAGGCAGAGCCTTCCTCGTCGCGCATTATCTCGGTTCGGGCGTATGCATTCCGCGAGTGTATGATGATTTTGAGTCATGCGGGCGAAAGCGTCACTTTCGATTAGAAGCTCGATTCTAACGAGCGACTTCATTTCGCGACGTCTCGCGCTTGAGCCTGACCGGTCGCACGACGTCGGCGATCCAGTTTCTCCCAAGAGGTACCCTCACGGCCCGTTTCGGAAAGAAGCCTTTTGGGGCCTCGCGAGTGGGTTGCCGGACAGCGTGTCGCTCGCCGAGCACTTGCGAGCCCTGATTAATTTGCTGGTTTCGCGACGGGCCGCGCTGCGTTCGATGCGAGCGAACAGCACGCAGCGTTTCTTTTGCGGTCTGTTCGGGGATTACGAGAGGGCCGCGAGCTTCGAAATTCCTGCCTACGCAATCAAGTGGTGCTCTGACTTCCTCGAGATTGCGCTGGACTGCTATGCGTGCCACGACATCGCCTCCGAAGCGGTCGAGGCCAGCAACGGGGAAACGGACGACGATGAATTTTCAGAACAGCAGCATGAAGGCCCCGAACCAGATCGGTCGTTCGCCTACATGGCAAGCGCGCGGATAGATCCGATGCTGCTTAAGTGGCCACACGAGACCAATGGCGCTCCGACCGACCAGTTATTGCCGCGTCCGAGCGCCACGTCAGTACTCATTAGCGATCTTCCAGAGACTGCGGGCCCATTGCTGCACGTCGAACGGGTGCTCTACCTACTTCGAGGCCGGGCCCCCGAAGAACTCCCCATTGACCCGCAGCTGATTTGTCTGCTTTCGACGGACCGTCTCGCTGGGAGGATTGTGCGGCTCGACATTCAGACTTTACACCGACTCGCCAACATAGGCGCGGGCTTTCGCATCGATGTGTTTCAAACGCCGCCCAGGCTCAAGCTGCTGCGGTCACTCTTCTGACTCGTTCTCCGCAGATGACACGGCAACATCCTTCGCGAGACGTCGAGCATGCGCTGCCCCACCAGCATGAGGCGCTCCGCTTAGGAGTACCGCACGCCGGTGGGGAGCAATCTCTACTGGGCGCCCCTGAGTCGGTATCGCATCGCACCAGATCGGAGCGCTCCTTGTTCTTATGGAAGTTGTTTCAGGCAGGCTTTGATTTCGTCGAAGTCCGGCACTTTGCCTTCCTCCGAGACGTACGCGTATCGTATCACGCCCTCGCGATCGATGACGTAGGCCGAGCGCTTGCAGACGCCCTTGAATCCCAGCAGTTCCTCGTACAAAGACTCATACGCGCGGGAGACGTCCTTGTTGTAGTCGCTCAAGAGCGGGAACTGGTAGCCCTGCTCGCGCGCCCATGCGTCGAGCGCGAAGGGGCTGTCGGTCGAAATTCCGAAAACCTTGCAGTCAAGCGCGTCGAACTCGTTCAGCGTGTCACGCACGCCGCAGAATTCCTTCGTTCAAGTGCCGGTAAACGCCAGCGGAACGAAAAGCATCAGGACCTTGCTGCCCCTCAGTTCCGACAGCTTAACGTCCTTCATCTTGTTCGACTTCATCGCGAAGTCGGGTGCCTGCCTGCCAATTTCCAATGCCATATGACTGCTTCTCCGGTTGTGTTTTCTCTTCGAACCTTATACCGAATTCCGATTTCAGAAACGCGCCTTCGGAACTTTCAGTCCAGGCACGCTCGTCCGCGTCCTGAAGATAGTGCCACGCTTTGACGGATCATCCGTGTTGTCGGCCGTGACGATATACAAGTCCTGCATATCCTGCCCGCCGAACGTAAGACTCGTCACCATCGTGGCCGGCACGTCAATTCGCTCCCTCACCGTGCCGTCGCTTCCGAAATGAACGACTTCGCCGGCGTGCACTGCCGCGACCCACAGACCGCCTTCGACATCGACCGCCATGCCGTCCGGATGCCCCGCCGGCATCTTCGCAAATACGCGCCTGTCCTTCACTCCTCCGTCGGCCGTCACGTCATACACCCACACCGCGCTGGTGGGGGAATCACAATGATACAGGAGCTTGCGATCGGGGCTTAGACCCAGGCCGTTGGTCACCAGGATTCCGTCCCACAGTTTGGTCGCGCGACCGGGAGGATCGATCCTGAACAGGCTGCCGGGAACAGGTTCCGAATCGCTCAGCGGATTGAATCCTAGCGAGCCGGTGTAAACCCCGCCCGTGTCGCTGGTAGTCAGATCGTTGAGACCCATCAGCGGCTTTCCTTCCCATTCGACGAACAGGTTGTGGCTCTCGCCCGTGCGGTCGTCGAAAAGAATCAGTCCGCGACCGGTCATGACGATGCCGCCGCCCTCGTTGAACATCATGCCACCCACTCCGCGGCGCTTGGGCACGACGGTTGCCACCTTCCCGTCCGGACTGCGCCGATAGACGCCTCCGTTGGGAACGTCGCTGAAGTAAAGCCGGTCGTTCTCGTCGACGCGTGGCGCCTCTATCAAGCCGTAGCCCCAGGCAAGTGTCACAAGATTCATCGCACCTGTCCTCCAAGAACTACCGCCCGGCGTATCACCGAGTATCAAGCGAGGTCAAGGAACACCAAATTCGCCGCGGACCGTTAAGGTCTCTGCTTCACCCGATGTCAGGGTGTGTCACCGAGCGAGACCGAAAGTTGGCACTGAATTGGCACCAGATTGGCACCAGCGGATTGCGTGCGAAACTTCACGGAAGTCAGCATCGCCCGTTCACCCACAGAAGCGCCCTCTGTCCACAATCTCTAGGCGCAAAAGCGGGTCTCCAGCCCGCGACGGGGGCTAACGATGCGAGCCCGGACGAGCCCGGAAAGGCAGACAGGCGGAAACGGTAGGTTTCGAGTGCGTTTTGAGTAGCGTTCACAGAGTCGGAGCCAAGGGGATAGCGAGACCGTTTCTCCACAGCGCTCTCCACAAGCCCTGCTTTAGCCCAGCGAAGCACCTGCGGTCTTTGCGCTGTTCTTAAGTACGTTGTCCACAGTTTTCGCACAATCTTTTCCAAGTCCCTTGTGAACACGTCGTTGCGAGCCTTACGGGGTTTTAGTTCAATCTTAGATAAGCAGAACGGCCTGTCCCACAAGGAGTCAGGCCGTTCCAAATAGATGGCGGGGGACGATCGGTTCCGGCGACGGGCTTCGCATCCAGACGCCGAAGGGTTCGATTCCCTTGTCCTCCACCCTGTCGGGGTGTGGCGAAATTGGTAGACGCGCTCGCCTTGGAAGCGAGTGGGCACAAACCGTTTAGCCGACGGTGCCCGTGCGGGTCCGAGTCCCGCCGCCCCGACGCCTAAAATGCTAGCCGCTGGCCTGAAATAAAGCGAGAGATTTTTGCCTCCCATGTCTCACCCGTACCGACGTTCAGCGATGCGGCTCAGACACACCTCTCGACCGAGTTTAGAAGGTCGTAGTGGTCGAGAAATTCCGTCGCTCGCGGGTGTGCAGAGCTTCCGCGCCTTTCGGTTTGACGGCCGGGCCGGTCGGGCGCCTATGAAGCGAGGCGCCGCCAAGGCGCGTCGTCTGGCTCGATTGCTGATCCTCTATTGATTGATTTCGGGCTCTACCAGTCTTGCCAGGTTTTGCAGCGACTCCTGCCAGCCGAGATAACAGGCTTCCGTCGGAATGGAATCGGGCAGACCCTCCTGCACGATACTTAGCTCGGTACCGACCGATACCTTTTTCAGAGTCACCGTCACCAGAATATCGCCGGGCAGGTTGGGATCGTCGAATTTATCCACGTAGCGCACGCGTTCGTTCGGAACGAGCTCGATATATTCGCCGCTGAACGAATGGGTATTACCTGTTGTGAAATTCCGGAACGACATTCGGTAGGTACCACCTACCTTCGGCTCCAGGTAATCCACGGTACATGCGAAGCCGTTGGGAGCTATCCACTTCGCCAGCCCATCCGCCTCCAGGAACGCGCGGTAGACTTTGTCCGGAGTTGCCGCCAGAACGCGATGCAAATGAACGCTGTTGGCCATGATCGTCATCCTTGCCCCGAGAATTGACTGAACACAAGGAAGAGATATTTCATCACGACTCCTTCCGATAGTGGCATCAAGCATCCGCTCGCGCGAGCCCGCGAATGGGGCTACCTGAGCCAGAATCGCGCCGCGAAGGTGCGACGCCCGTCAACGCCGCCCGGGGCTGGGATGCGGCGGTTTCAGGTCCAATTTCGAGAGCGAACGGAATTGCGCGGCGTGGACAAGCGATGACGATTGCCCGCCGAATCTCGCTTCAAGCGCGAGCCATCGATTTCGTAGATTGAGGAGGGAGAACTGCGAACGGCGGGTAAACAATGACGCGTCAGCCCGAAAGTCTCGCGACCTTCGAATCTGACGCGTCAGCGGATGAGTCGATACTAGTCGTTCTTTGCGGCTTTCGTCGGGCTAGCTGCGGATGCGCTCTTTTGCTTCGGTTTCTCGCTCAGCTTCTGGAGATGGCGTACCCACAGCACCACCTGCCATCGCCCGTTGGACGACATCGCATCGTCATAGGACGGCATCGAGATACCACCGTTGCGAATTGTCGCGTAGAGGAATCCGCCCGGCAGTGCCTTGGCCAATCCGTGTACCAGATCGGCGGGCTTGGCCTTGAGTATGCCTGCTCCCGCAACCGTGCCATTCCCCAAACCGTCAGCACCGTGACACGGTGCGCAGTTAGTCAGGAAGAGAAATTTCCCTTTCTTCAAGTTTGCAGGTGTCGGCTTTAGCGGGTTGTGCAGCTTGATGGTCATTTCCTCACGCGACATCGGAGGCAGACCACCCTTCACCGGCAGTGTCCCTTCCGGCATCACTCGCGGCGCCACCGCAAGCGGTTGGATGGCCGGGCCCCGATACATATCGATGCTCCAGGGGAACGACCATGCGGCCGGGGCCGCCACTAGAAAACATATGGCAGCGGTCACTCCGGCAAGCAGAAAACGTGTGGGCGAGCGAAAGCGTATGCGCAGCAATTTGCCGACTCCGGATCTACTTCTTAACGGTCAGATAGCCAACCATACCTTCCATCTCGTGAGGGATGCAAAAGTACGTGTAATGGCCGGGCACCTTGAACGTATGGACAAACTTGCCACCCGGAGGGACGAATCCGGAGTCAAAGGGCTTCGCGCCCTTGGGAAGAACCTGATTCTTCGGATTTCGGGCGATACCCGGCTTGTCGGTGACCGTGTGAACCGTGGCTCCCTTGTTCACCCACTCAACAGTCTCTCCGGCCTTGATGGTCGCTTTCTGGGGGATGTAGTAAGGCGCCGGGTCCTGCATCTTTATCACCAGAGCAGGCTTGGATGCCGCATGAGCGGGTACCGGCATCATCCCTACCGCGCCCATCGCCAGTGCCGCGAAAGCAATTACCGCGATTTGCACGTTGTTCAAAGAGATCTGACGCAAGCGCGCGGTCAAACGGACATTGGATTTGGTCATGTTACTCCTCACAAACAGGGTGCAGGCGAACGAACACCCCCGCCATGCGTCGTACTCTTACATGGCCATCCGGGCTAATAGCACTTCCGGGGGAACATTCGCAACGCTCATGTCAGTTTAACGCTTCCACCAACGCTTGCAACCAAAGAAACAGGGCCAGGCGCCCTCGAATGACGCCCTGGCCCTGTTTATCCCGGCTTCTTCGCGCGATGCGGTCGGTCAGGCCGCTTGCGCCAGCGGACGGGGGCTGAACTCCAGTCCCTGCGCTCCCGCGTCGACTACCACGTGGCAGCCGTCGCGAATTTCGCCCGCCAGAATCTTGCGACCCAGCGCGGTCTCCAGCTCGCGCTGGATGAGTCTGCGCAGCGGGCGCGCCCCGTAAGACGGTTCGTAGCCACGCTCGGCGAAGAACTCGCGCGCCTTATCAGTGAGTTCGAGCTCGATCTTGCGCTCCTCAAGCCTGCGTGCGAGCAACGCCACCTGAATATCGACGATCTGCTTGAGTTCCTCGCGCGTGAGCGGATGGAACACTACGATCTCGTCTATCCGGTTGAGAAATTCCGGGCGAAAGCTCTGGCGCAGCACGTCAAGGCATTGCGCCTTCATCTTGTCGTAGTCCTCACCCTTGAAGCCGAGGATGAGCTGGCTCGCGATATTCGACGTCATGATCACGACGGTGTTCTTGAAATCCACCGTGCGCCCCTGGCCGTCGGTCAGCCGACCGTCGTCGAGCAACTGGAGCATGATGTTGAAGACGTCGTGATGAGCCTTCTCAATCTCGTCGAACAGAATCACCGAGTACGGCCGGCGCCGTACCGCTTCGGTCAGCTGTCCGCCTTCCTCGTAGCCGACATATCCCGGAGGCGCACCGACCAGCCGCGACACGGTGTGCTTTTCCATGTACTCGGACATGTCGATCCGCACCATCGCGCCTTCGTCGTCGAACAGGAACTCCGCCAGCGCCCGCGCAAGCTCGGTTTTGCCCACTCCGGTTGGTCCCAGGAACACGAACGAGCCGATCGGTCGATTCGGATCCTTCAAACCCGCGCGCGCCCTGATTACCGCGTCGGCGACCGCCGAAACGGCCTCGTCCTGACCGACGACGCGCTTGTGCAGATGCTCTTCCAGATGGGACAGCTTCTGAACCTCGCCTTCCATCAGCCTCGCGACCGGGATACCGGTCCATCGCGCGACCACTTCGGCGATATCGTCCTCGTCGACCTCTTCCTTGATTAGCCTCTCGCCGCCGCCGGCCTCGTCCTGAAGCCTTTTCTCTTCGGCCGCAAGCTCTTTCTCAAGCGCGGCAAGTTTTCCGTATTGAAGCTCGGCAACCTTGTTCAGATCGTACTCGCGTTTCGCCTTTTCGATCGCGAGGCGCGTGTCTTCTATCCCGCTCTTGAGCGTCGAGAGCTTTTGCAATGCGCCCTTCTCGGCTTCCCATTGCGCGGTCAACTGGTCGCGATTGCCGACAGCCTCCTTCAGCTCATTTTCCAGCCGCTCAAGCCGCTCGCGCGACGCCGAGTCGGTCTCGCGCTTCAAGGCCTCGCGCTCGACCTCAAGCTGCATCACGCGCCGGTTTATTTCGTCCAGTTCGACCGGCATCGATTCCTTCTCGGTGCGCAGCTTTGCAGCCGCCTCGTCTACCAGGTCGATCGCCTTGTCGGGCAGGAAACGGTCGGTGATATACCTCTTCGAGAGCATCGCCGCCGTCACCAGCGCGGAGTCCTTGATGCGGATTCCGTGATGCACCTCGTAGCGCTCCTTGAGCCCGCGCAAAATCGAGATGGTGTCCTCCACGCTCGGCTCGTTAACCATCACCGGCTGGAAACGCCGCTCAAGCGCCGCGTCCTTTTCGATATACTTGCGATACTCGTCCAGCGTGGTCGCACCGATACAATGCAATTCGCCGCGCGCCAGCATAGGCTTCAGCAGGTTCGACGCGTCCATCGCGCCCTCGGCCTTTCCGGCGCCGACGACAGTATGCAGTTCGTCAATAAACAGGACGACCTCGCCCGCCGCTTCCTGCACCTCTTTGAGGACAGCCTTGAGCCTCTCCTCGACCTCGCCGCGCAACTTGGCTCCCGCAA
>JBJKQX010000547.1:0-15014 GCA_046704965.1 Binataceae bacterium (SeqCode) | reverse complement strand
TTGATACGGGTGAGGTCGATGTAGACCTGCGACTCAACCTTGATCACCTCGGCGCCCATCGTTGCGAACCATTGCGAAATCTGCGGACCGTTGATGATCCAACTGAAGTCGGTGACCCTTATTCCTTCGAGCGGAAGACGCGACATCGATCCGAACCCCCTTATATGACGCCTGCCGCGCGCATTCCCTGCTGCTCTTGCGGCGAGTAGCCGAGTCGTCCGAGGATTTGCGCATTGTGCTCGCCCAGCATCGGCGCACGTGAGGAAACGGGCGGCGTGGCAGTCATTTGCACCAGGGAGCGCGGATATTTGAATCGGCCCGCGACGGGATGATCGATTTCGACGAACGCTTCGCGCGCCAGAAGATGAGGATGACGCGCCGCCTGCGCGACCGTGAACACGGGACCAATAGTCAGGCCCAGGCGCTGCCCTTCACTGACGAGATACTCCATATCGTACTTCATCAGCTCTTCGCGGATCAGCGGGCGAAGCGCATCGTCGTTCACCTGACGGTCCGAGATCGAGTCGAAAATTTCGTTCTCGAGGATAGGCGGATTGTGCAGCAGCTTCTTGAGGGCTTTGTAATGAACATCCGCCGTCCACAGAGTGTAAATGTAGCCATCCTTGCACGGCAACGGCTCCAGCCCCATCGCGACGCCGCCGCGCAGCCGGCTGTATGGAACCCCGAAGTAGGTGTAAGCGCCCATCTCGATTTTTGAAGTGTTGGCGACCGCCTGCCAGCATGGAACGTCAATCCATTGGCCTTCGCCGGTCGCTTCGCGATGGAACACGGCAAACATCGCGGCGGCTGCCGCCGTCGTCGCGCCCAGCATCTCGGCCTGACGGCCGGGCGCGCGTAGCGGATTCTCGTTTTCGGCGTCGTCGACCATCGTCGGCGTGTTGTAGCCGGTTAGGCTCATCGCAAACTCGATCAGGTCGCTGCCCTTCCAGTCGCGATACGGCCCGGTCTGTCCGAACGGCGTAATCGAAGCCATTATCAGGCGCGGGTTGAGGACTTTCAGGCTCTCGTAGCCAAGCCCGATACTGTCGAGGTAGCCCGGCGCGTGGTTCTCTATCAGCACATCGGCGAGCGCAACCAGCTTTCTGAAAACCTCCGCACCGGTCGCGGTCGCGGGATCAAGCGTGATGCTCTTCTTACTGGTGTTGAGGTAGAGGAATGATCCGCTCTTCTCGGGATGCGGGACGTCGGCGGGGAATGGCGGGTGCGCACGCATCTCATCACCGACGCCAGGTGGTTCGATCTTGATCACTTCGGCACCCATATCGGCAAACATCTTGCCGCACATAGGTCCCGAAACCATCTGCGCAAATTCCACTACGACCAGATCATCGAGTGCCTGGCTGACCAAGCGACGCACCTCCGCCACGAACAGGAAACCCTGACTATAGCTCAAGCACGGCGAATGCGAACAATCAGAAAATCTAACATACCGATTGGTTTGTAATTTTCTCGCGACTGAGCAGATACTGGGCCCAACCCGCTGTCAGGAGGGCTCGTCATGGCAGAATTCGACCTGGTCATCAGGAATGGCATGGTGGTCGATGGTACTCGCGCTCCGCGCTTTCGCGGAGATATAGGAATCAAAAACGGCCGGATCGCCAAGATTGGCCGAATCGCCGCGCATCGTGGAACAAAAATGATCGACGCCGACGGACAGATTGTCGCGCCGGGGTTCATCGATCTGCACACCCATTACGACGCGCAAATCTTCTGGGACCCTTACCTCACCATTTCCGGCTACCACGGCATCACCTCGGTCGTGATCGGCAATTGCGGCTTCGGTTTTGCGCCGGTACGGCCAGAGGATGCCGAGCGCGCGATGCTTACGATGGTTCGCACTGAAGCTATTCCTCTGGGCGCGATGCAGGCGGCGATGCCGTTTGATTGGGAGAGCTATCCGCAGTTTCTGGACAAACTCGACCGGCTTCCCAAGGGTGTCAATCTGCTTCCCTACGTCCCGATGAATCCGGTCCTTGGCTACGTCATGGGCATCGAGGAATCGAAGACCGGACGCATGCCGACCGATGATGAGCACGCGAAGATGCGCCAGATATTGCATGAGGCCATGGATGCCGGAGCGTGCGGATGGTCGGCGCAGCGATTGATTCCCGGCGGACCCAGCGCCGTGCAGCGTGACTTTGACGGCTCGCCGATGAACACCGACGTGATGCACGACGAGACGTGCCTGGAGATGGCGCGGGTGCTCGGAGAACGCGGAGAGGGATTCCAGGAACTGACGCTGGCAAGTTGGGATCCGAGAAAGGATGCGGAGCACTTCGAAAAGTTGGCGGAAGTCAGCGGACGCCCCATCATGTACGAGGCGGTTGTGACGAATGATCGCTTTCCGCACCGTCATCGCAACACCATCAAGTGGCTGGAGAGATGTCGCCGGAAGGGACTGCCGGTTTATGGTCAGGGAACGACCACCGACGCCGGCCTCACGTTCACTTTCGAAGACTGGAACCTGTTTGACGACTCGGATGCATGGCGCGACGCGACTACCGGCACAGTCGCCGAACGCACCGAAAAGCTTGGCGATCCCCGCCGTCGTGCCGCTCTCAAGGCACAAATGCCGCGCGAGAGCCTGATCACAAACTACTTCGATGAGATCATCATCACGGAATGCCAGAATCCCGAGAACAAGAAGTTCGAAGGCATGACGCTTCGCCTCGCAGCGAAGGATACCGGCAAGGATATCGTCGATACGATGCTTGATATTGCGGTCTCAGAGGGCCTCAAGACGGAATTCTTTGCTCCTGCGGTCAATTCATCCGACCTGATGAAGGAAATCCTGGATTATCCCTATATTACATTTGGCGTTTCCGACGGTGGAGCGCACACCAAGTTTCTTACCGCGGGGCGCTACCCCACCGAGGGCCTGATCCGCTTCGTTCGTGAGAAGGATTGGATGAGTCTGGAGGACATACACTGGCGGATGTCGGGACTTCCGGCATTCTGCGCAGGGTTCAAGGACCGCGGATTTCTTCGCGAGGGTGCTCCGGCTGATATTGTGATCTACAACCTCGACGAACTCAAAGTGCTACCGGTTGAAGTAACGCACGATTTGCCCGGCAACGAGTGGCGCCGCGTTCAACGCGCCGAGGGGTATAGCCACGTCATCGTAAACGGGCAGATAACATGGGAAGGCGATCATTTCACCGGGGCAACTCCGGGTGACGTGTTGCGCCATGGGGTGTCGGCCTGACGGAAGACGAATATCGTTCGGTTCTCAACTGATTGTGGGGCCGCGTGGCGGGCATTCCCTGTAACAAGGATGTCCGCCACGTCCAAATTCATTTGCGAGACGGGCCGGTACTCGGTCGACACTGCCGTAAATCTCCTTATCACTTCGCCGCTCACGCGGTCACAGTCAAAAATGTGTCTCCAGCGACGGGGGAAACGCGGTAGAATGCCCTCAGCATGTCGCGCGAGGAGATTTGCCAACCATGTCTCGGGTACCTTTCGATCCTCTCAACTCGGCCGCGCCGCTGATTGTTTATATCGACTACAAGAGTCCGTACGCCTATCTCGCCAAGGATCCGACCTATGCAATCGAAGACCAGCTTGGGATCGAGATAGATTGGCGCCCTTTCACGCTCGATATCCCGAGCTACCTGGGCTCGGCGCGTCTCGACAAGCAGGGGTACGTTGTCGAAAGCAGGCGCTCGGCCAGTCAGTGGGGAATGGTGAAATACGCGTATCACGACGCGAGGCGCTATGGCTCCGCGCGCGGTCTTGTGGTGCGTGGTACAACGAAGATCTGGGATTCGTCGCTCGCGGGGATCGGCATGCTATGGGCCAAATCGCAGAGCAAAAGCATGCTTCGCGCATATTCGGGCCTTGTCTATGATCGCTTTTGGAAACGGGACCTCGATATCGAAGACGTTTCGGTCGTCGAGACCGTGCTTGGCGAAGCGGGTGCGTCCGTCGCGGGCTTCCGATCCTACGCGTCAGGCGAGGGCCGGGCGATCCACGACGAGAGGCAGCGCGCCGCGTTCGACGCGGGGATCTTTGGAGTACCGACCTATGTCATCGGTGGCGAGACGTTCTTCGGACGGGAGCATCTGCCGCGCATTCGTTGGATATTAACGGGGCGTAACGGCACGCCTCCCGACGTCGCCTATGAGGATTTTTCGGCCGGGGCGTCCGTCGCATCAAAGGGAACCTCGCTTTCGGTAGCCGTCGATTTCAAGAGCCCTCACGCCTATCTCGCGATACGACCCACCCGCGCTTTGGCGCACGAACTTGGTATCGCGATTGATTGGCAGCCGTTTATCGTTACACCGTGGAAGATGCCTCCGCCGGCTTCTCTCGGCGACGACCGAGGCACGCGCCATCGCCGCTTTCGGGCAGAGTACATAGAGCGTGACGTCAAGCGCTACGCCGCGGACCAAGGCCTCGCAATTGGCGGCCTTCACCGGCAAACGGATTCCAGCCTCGCAGCGATCGGTCTCTTATGGGTGAAGCAACACTGCATACCCCTCGCCACGGCATACGTCGAACGCGTATTCGAGCGCTACTGGCGCGAGGAACTGGATATCGAGGACGAGCGCGCACTTCGCGCATTGCTGGACGAGATCGGTGCTCCGGTTACCGGTTTCGAAACATTTGTAAGAGAAACAGGTCGCGCCGACCTCGATCGAATTCAGTCGCAACTGCGCGAAGCGAGAATTATTGACGTTCCCACGTACCGCGTGAACGACGACGTCTTCCTTGGCCGTCAGCATCTGCCGATCATTCGTCGCCTTTTGTCAGGCGATGGCGAAACGCATCGGACTTGATAGGAACTATGATTGAACAGATCGGCGCTCGCGCAGGACGCTAATCAATTTCGGTACTGCGGCGAAGGGACCGGCCGCAAGACCGATGATGAATGGCACGATCGCGGCATCGTATCTCGGCAGAGGTGACGCAACGAAGGCGGTAAGGACGAGATACGCACACGGGATGACCGCAAAAGACAGAAACACCATCCGGTCACGCAGCGCGGGTAGTAATAAAATCCCGGCCAGAGCGAGCCACGGAACATAGATCCACATGATCGCAAACTGACGGTCCAGGATTGCGCGCCACAGCAGGCTGTTTGCACGAACTCCCAGCAACGGGGCCGATTCCATGGATTTCGAATATACCTTCGGATAGTCAGACCACCATGGAATTCCATTTGTAGCCTCATCCAGATACATCCACCACGCATGTTCAAACGAGAATTTAATATATTGTAACGGCGCGTGACTGATACTCTCCATTGCAACGCGCTCCATCAAGTGATCGATCTGGTACCAGCCTAGTCCCTTCGCGGCGAGGATGTCGTGCATCTCCCACTGCGGCATGCCCCTCGGATTTATGGGCGCGATCAGTTTGAGAAAATGCGATGTCTCGGGAGCTTTGGTGTTCAGCAGATTCTCGTCCACCACTATCCGGTCGTACATGTGATGCCCGAATGAGTCGGTCAGCGTGAACCTGCCGTAGTTCGCTCCAAACCATGTCATTGGAATAGCAGTCAGGAGCAAAGCGACCGCGCAGACCATACCGAACCGTTTTGCTCCCACCAGAAGCGGTTTGGTCGCCAGCATCACGAGAGCGATGGCCGGAATCATGGTTATTATCGGCGCGATCCTAGCCAGAGTCGCCCATCCGATGAGCAGTCCGCCGATTATCCCGTCGCTCAAACGTCCTGCATCTCGATAGTGAACCGCGAAGTAAAGGCCCCCGACCATACCGAACAGCGCGGCGTTGGACGAAATGATTGCCTGCGGAGCGGCCAGGTCAGCCGCGGCCGCGCCCATGACTAGGGCCGCGAGAAATGCCGGCGCCGCCCCGACGCTTCGTATCAGAAGACGGAAGCACCACCACACAACCGCTATCATCATCAGATGCTGAAGTAGCGTTATCATCAATCCCGCCGACTGGGCGGACATCAGATAGCCAAGTCCGACCAGCCACGGATAGCCGGGCGGATAGTATGCGGGAAGGCCCCGCGCATTCAGGCTAAGGGTTAGCATCTGACCCAGCCCGTCGCTGTAAAAGCCTACACACTGGGTCGACCAGAACAGGAAGTGAAGAGCAAGCAGATAGACGACCAGCCACAACTCAGCGCGACGACTTCCAGCCCAAGGTCTGACGACCAGCAGCACGGCGATCGCGATTATCAACCATGCGGCGAAGGCCCAGTTGGAAGGGTGAACAGGTTGGGGCAAATCAACAGCAGCAAAGCTGCGTGCCTTAATGTCCGTCAGCCGGGGGAACGAATGCTCCCAGATTTCGCCATTGGCGTTGATGATGTTCACATGCCCGCAAGAGCCGGCACAGCTCACGAGTAGCGCGGCATCGCGAGCACTGAAGGATATCGAGGCTGGTCCCAGACCGTTCGGATGGAACAATGATCCGTTCTCGCCGATCATCCAGGCGCCTTTGAGCCTCATCTCGCCGGCCCTCAGTCGGAAACCATCGACCACCAGACGCGCCACGGTCAGCTGCCCGGCCGGTTGACCGTGCGAACTGTGAACGACGCCCGAAACGTTGATCGAGAAGGGTTCGGCTTGGTGAAGCGGTCGAGCGAAGCCACCGCTGAGACAAAAAGTCGCTGACCATGCCAGGAAGACTGCAGAGAGACCGGCGAGCAATCCAATCGTGTAGGCCGTCCGCCGATGACTATCGTGGAGTTGACGCGGTATCACTGTTCAGCGGGCCTTGGCCTGGGTCGCAAACAGAAAAGAGCGGTAGCCTCTGCGCGTTGGCGCGCGATTCGAAAATCCGCTCGGGGCGACTTCGATGGATCGTCCGCAACTCGGTCCGCTTACAAGGGTTACCAGCACAGGATTCCCACCCATTTGCGGAACGGCTTGACGCGCGTGAGGACGCGACAAACTCTTTATCCTTTCAGGATGAAGAATACATACGGGCAACGCGCTCATGCCCTTCGACGTCCACACCATTCGACCATGCCGGTCCCGTTATATAGTCGCGATGAGACCGCTCCAGATATTCCAGTTGCGGTGAGCTGAAGCGCTGGCGCGCCCGCCGCATCAGTTCAATCTTCGTGTCCGCGTCCATGGAACCGACCAGATTAGGATTCAGAGACGGAATCTCCCGTTCGTACAGGAACACGACGCTGTTTTCAGGCGTGTACGTCAAGATTCGAAAGTAATCTCTGTAGTATTCCATCGTGATATGTATCCACGCGTTCCAGCAGTCCCAGATGTAATCCTGCTGTATCACGATAGAGTGCCCTGGAATGAGGCTCTTGAAGAAGTTGGCGGTTATGAAGTCGCAGAATACCCAGTGCTTGGCGCAGTCGATGAACAGTATTTCTATCGGTCCGCCAGTCCATGGCTTGGAGGTGATATCGCCTTCATGTACCTCTACCAGGTCGGCTACGTGCCGGATGTTTGCGTCGAAGATTGAACGAAAGCTCTGATGTGGCGAGAAACTTGACGGAAGAAACTTGCCGATAGTCCATTCCTCGGCTTCGAACAGGTCGTAGGAGTGTATCCGTGTGCGCGTCCGTTTCCCGAATTGTCTTTGCCGGGCGCGAACGCCGAGCGCAAGGGCTGTTGTCGAGCCGCCGAGGAAGCATCCGGCATCCACGATACATCCGCAGTCACGCGAATATTCGCTGGCCAGATAAAAGAGCAGCGACCGTTCCTCGCTCCGCAGCATCGTGGTGACGCTGCGCGGGTCGGGCACCACGGAACGCATCCAGTCCTTGTTCACGATCCCGTCAATCGACATTGCCAAATCCTTTCGCACGTCGAAGATCGAACGACCGCTGGAACAAAGCCGACCACACCAGTGTGCAGCGCGGAACGACTTGGGCAACGAACCTATCGCTGGTACGGAGACAAGGCAACGGATGCTGTAGACCGTCTGGGTCGCCAAGGCTCCCAAAGCGTCTTCGGAGCACCGTGCACGCTCCTAAAAGTCTCCCGCAAAGGTACGCAGGTAGCGCTATGGGGGGCCGTGGGCGTAACTCCTTGTCAGACCCGGCCGGACTTATCCGTACTCTTTCTGCTTGACTTATCGACCACCAATTGATTCAAAATAGCGTTACGTTAACGGATAGTGTTTCTTGGCTGCTTATCTTTAGTAGCTTTGGAGGGACGACCGTGCACATTCTCGCCTTAGGAGCCGGCGGTTTTATCGGCAGTCACTTAACCGAGCGCCTGTTGACTGAGGGCCACCACGTAACGGCACTCGATATTTCCACAGACAAAGTTTCCCACCTGCTGCGAAATCTACGTCTTACCTTCATAGAACAGGACATACGTGACCACGGGTGGGACACGGACGAAATCGTCAGAGATGCAGATCTCGTCATCGACCTGATCGCGTACGCCAATCCGGGCTTGTACGTTCGCATGCCGCTCGAAGTCTTCCGCCTGAATTTCACTGAGAATCTGAAAATTGCCGACGCCTGTGTGCGGCACAAGAAACGCCTTATCCAATTCTCCACATGTGAAGTGTACGGGAGATCCCCGGCGACCCTCACGCAGGTCCGGCTGAAGAATCCCGACGATCCCGCCCTGGCTACATTCGCTGAGGATCGCTCGGAAATGATCCTTGGCCCCGTATCGAAGCATCGATGGATCTATTCATGCGCAAAGCAGTTGTTGGAGAGAGTACTGCATGCCTACGGACTGGAAACGGGATTCGATTACACGATCATCCGTCCTTTCAACTTCATAGGACCAAGAATAGATTTTCTGGCAAGCGAGCAGGAAGGCATTCCCCGCGTTTTCAGCTTCTTTATGGATGCGCTCCTTAACGGCACCCAGATGAAGCTGGTCGACGGCGGGGCGCAACGTCGCTGCTATACTTATATTGACGACGCCGTGGAGTGCATAAACCGGATCGTAGTCAACAAACAGGGTGTCTGCACGCGTCAGATCTTCAATATCGGAAGTCCGGAAAACGAAGTGTCGATTCGTCAACTCGCCACTATGATGAGAGACATCTACGCCGAGAAGTTCAGCGACCATACCACTGCGCTGCCGCACATTGTTGACGTACCGGCCGAGGTTTTCTACGGCGAGGGATACGAGGATTCGGATCGGCGCATCCCGGACATTACAAAAGCTCGCACGCTGCTTGGCTGGGAACCAAAGTGGACAATGAGCGAAATGCTCGAAGCAACGATGGGTTCCTTCGTGAACGAATATAGAAGTGGTCTGCCTTCGGCACAGCTCGCGGCCAAATGACCGATGGTTAGTGGCGCCTTTGTACTGATGCCTGCATACAATGCCGGCGCGACCATTGAGAAGGTATTTTCGCGCATCCCTTCCGCCGCGAGAGAGAGGATTCGGCGCTATGTGGTGGTCAACGACGGCAGCACGGATGATTCCGAGGCGGCACTAGAGCGCCTGAAGGCGAAGTACGACAGTCTCGTTGTTTTGCGTCATCAGCAAAACAGGGGATATGGCGCGGCCATCAAGACGCTCCTCTCGTATGCCTTGAAGGAACAGGCCGACGTGGCGATTGTCCTTCATTCCGACGGTCAATATTCGCCGGAGAAGATTCCGGAACTGTTGAAGCCCTTTGATCAGGACACCGCCGACATTGTCCAGGGATCACGAATGCTGAACGGCGGTGCGCTAAAGGGAGGGATGCCGTTTTACAAGTTCGTTTCCAACAAGTGCCTGACCGCTGTTGAGAATCGGGCCTTTGGGATGAGGCTGGCCGAGTATCATAGCGGTTACATGCTCTATTCGCGCAAGGCGATCGAGTCCATTCCGTTCCAGACGCTCTCGGACTCTTTCGACTTCGATCTGGAAATGATTGTGATGGCGCACCTGAAAGGTCTGCGCCTGACCGAGATAGCCATTCCGACCATTTATGCAGACGAGGTCTCTCACCTCAGGCCGGTTAACTACGGAATGCGCGTTCTTTCCGTGGTATGGGCATACAGACGCGGCAAATACTCAAAACTTGCCGAGACCTCACGGCTCGCAGGCCAATGACGCTGTCGGAATCCGCCTGTAACCGTATCAAATCTTAGGAGATGACTTGCCGCGGGGCGCGTGGAGCTTATCGGCCCACATTTGCGCTCTTGCTCTCAGAGCCAGATCGATTTGCGTCTTCGATTCCGGATTGACCGGAACTAGCCTGCGCGTTGAGCTGCAGATTGCACAGGTTTCGATATGCTCCGTCGAGCGCCCACAGAGCGTCGTGCGTGCCCTCTTCGACGATTTCGCCACCCACAACCACATAAATGCGATCAGCCTGCCGCACGGTGGACAAGCGATGGGCAATTATCAGGGTCGTCCGATTTTCCATGAGACGCTCGATTGCATCCTGAACCAGTCGCTCGGCGCCGGAGTCGAGATTCGAGGTAGGCTCATCGAGAATCAAGATGGGCGCATTCTTCAACAGCGCTCTGGCTATCGCGAGTCGCTGGCGTTCGCCGCCCGATAGACGAATGCCGAATTCACCGATCGGTGTGTCGTAGCCGTTCGGGAGACGGCTGATAAACTCGTGCGCATTGGCAAGTTTGGCCGCCTCTATTATGTCCTCAAGGCTCCTCTCGAAACTCCCATAGGCGATATTGTTCCGGACCGTGTCGTTGAACAGGAAGGTATTTTGCCCCACCAGGCCTATCTGTCTGCGTATCGACCTTATCGAGTAGCGCTTGATATCCACACCGTCTATAAGTACCGCGCCTTCCTGCGGATCGTAAAAACGGGGGATCAGGTCCGCCATGGTGGATTTGCCTCCACCGCTCATTCCAACCAGCGCAACGGCTTCGCCGCTTCCGATTCTGAAGTTGATGTTGCGCAGTACCCAATCCCCACCAACATCGTAGCGGAAGGACACGTTTTTGAATTCGATACTGTGCGGCCCGGATGTCAGTTCCAACGCTCCAGGGGGATCAAGCACCTCGGGTTCTCGGTCAATGATGTCAAAGACGCGCTCGGCCGAAACTAGACCCTGCTGAATACTGTTGTTGGTCCCCGCAATCCGCTTGAAAGGCCGGTAAATCAAGAGCATCGCGGCCACGAATGCTCCAAATGTACCGGCGGAACGTGTTCCGTGGACTACCGATCCGGTCCCAAACCATAGAACCGCGACAAGACCAAGCGCGCCCAGTATTTCAATCAGCGGGCTGGTCGAGGTGCGCACTCTCAGTACACGGCGGGAGTAGCGCAGTTGACGGCGCAGTTCCGTCCGGTAGCGCTCGGACTCGTACTCTTCCATGCCGAAGGCCTTGACGACACGGCAGCCTTGCACCGCCTCCTGCATGACGATCGATATGTCGCCCAACTGCTGCTGCAACCCCTTGGCCATGTCGCGAACACGCTTCGCAACGCGAATCACGGGAAGGATCGCAACCGGAAAAACCACAAAGGCGATCAGCGCGAGACGCCAGTCCGTGATGAAGACGCCGGCGATGAGGCCGATCAGCGTCACGGAGTCGCCAATCAGGGAAAAGAGGGTGGATGTAATGACCTGAGAAGCGAGTTGGACGTCGCTGAGAATGCGAGTCAGCAGACCGCCCGTCGGCGTCCAGTTGAAGAATGACAATGGCAGACGCTGCAGGCGGTCATTGAATTCCGCCCGCATGTCCATCGCGGTCCGCATCCCGATTTAGCTTGTCAGGTAGGTCGAGGCGAAATCGGTAAGAGCACGGATTACAAAGATCGCCAGAATCTCAAGCGAGATAAGATGGGCGCCTTCAAGGCTTTTGGCAGACGATAGATGATCGATGAATTTCTTTATCAGAAAGGGTATCGCACCACTCGACGCACCAAGTATCAGCATCATTCCGACGGACAGTACGACGTCGGGGAATAGATAGGGCCGTGCGTATTTCAACAGGCGAATATATATCGCCAGATACGGATTGTCCTTCCGACTCCACCATGGGCGCCAACCTTTCAGTCCCTTTCTCACTATCTGGACAGTTTCAGCCGCGCGGGCAGCCTGACACCCACTGACTCGTCCTCTTCGACTGGTTCGACCGCGGAACCCGGCGAAAATGGTCTGGATGGCCTGCGTAGGTCCCTCAATGCGCTTCCAAAGCCATGGGCGAACCGATGGTATCGTCCTCTCATCAGTTGTCTGGCTATATGTGGTACACGACTTCGCCGATGCGCCGGCATATTCGAACGCGCGGTTCTATATTCGAGCCACGCATTAAGAAACGAAGCCACCTTGCGATGCTCCCGCGACGCCAGGCCTCGAAGAACGCCAGCCATTTCCAGGTCGTCAAGGCATAGGGGACCGTTCACCACGTGCAACCTGTCCATGCGAAGATTCATGCTCATCGCAAGCTGGACCACGTCGCGAAGACACGATGGCACCGCGTCAAGATAGGGCTGCAGACTGCGCATGCGACTTTGGTAGTCACTCACGGTGGACGAAGTCGAAGTGGGTCGATACCACGCCAGCTCTCTCGGTACAACTTCAAGCCGAAAGCCCATCAGTACGGCCTTCGACAGCCACTCCCAATCCTGCCAGTCCAATGCACAGTCATCGCTGAAGTTTCCGATAGTGCGAAAGACAGCCTTCGGAACAAGGAAATTGCCGGCGCCAAGGAAATTCTGAAACATACCGGCTCCGGCTGCCGCGCCCAGAAACAACCAGCGTCCCGGCGCTTGTTCCTCGCCCTCCTCATCGGGCTCCTGCTCCATGTGCATGAAGCAGGTAAGTATGTCTGCCCCTGAAACCGCGCGTACCTGCATGAAAGTGCTTATCTCATCCGGCTTGGCGCAGCTGTCGTCATCCATGAAGAGCAGACAGTCGCCGCCCGCCCGCATCGCCGCGGCATTACGCGCAGCAGCGATACTTCCATGCACCTCCTTGATAACGCGTAACCCTTTCGCGCGCCCGGCGGTTTGCCGCCCGCTCATTCGGGCAAGGCTATCCGCCGCCCCGGCGCTCTCGGTCGCCACTATCACTTCGAGGTTTGGCCAGTCCTGCTCCGTGAGCGAGGAGACGACCTGTTCAAGGGACCTGCAATGGTCGCTAAGCGCCAGACATACGGAAACCAGAGGCGCCTCGTCTCGAACAAAAACGGGACTCCTCGCCGCCCGGGGTTCCGAACGCGCGGGCAACGTCCCATGCCACTGGATCCATTGCCGTCGGTTCTCCTCGGGATCGACCGCGGCGCGTGCTGTCGGAACGCCCTTGGTCAGGACCTCGAACAAGCGATTTGCGAGGTCGTTCGGATTTGGAGCGAACGTGACCTGCTCCAGGTCGTCATCGCAGATGAGTTCCGCAGTGCCGCCGGCCCGGCTGGCTATAAACGGTATGCGCGAGCACAAACACTCAAGCACCGTATTTGGCAAATTGTCTTCAAGCGAGGGAACGATCGCGACGCGGCCCTCCCGCTGAAGGAATTGCAGTGCCTCCGCATGACCCTGGTCGGTTGAGAGACGCCAGGCAAAGGGCCATCGTCTTGCGCGTTCCCTTATGTAAGGGATGGCAGGTTTGCCATCGACGCGCCCGGACCTTCCCAGGAAGACTACTTCAAAGTCCTCGAGCCCCCATCCGCCGACGCGGTCCAGGGCGTCGCAGAACACGGCCAGACCTTTCCTCTCTTCGAGCCGACCGAAAAATACAATCTCACGCGGCGGCACAATGTCTCTGCGCGTATTTCGCGCATTACGATAAATCCGCAGCATCTCGGAAGATAAAGTGTACTGTTGCACGTAGGACTGTGCCGGTAATTGCCATCCTCGTTCCTGTAGCCACTGGAGCATGTACTGACTCGGACTGAGTACAACATCGGCGAGCGCTACGGATTGACGCTCCATGAAATCAAGCTGCAGTTCTTCAGCGCTCTCCAGAAATTCCCGGTTCATGGCCCTTAGCCAGGAAGTTGGGCTGTGAGTTCCGATACAGAAGGTGGTATCGGCGAAATCGAGACCCTGACGCTTGGACAGTATTGAATAGTAACCGTGTCCGAACAATTCCGGAAAATGAACTACGTCGAAATGCCTTCCTTTGAGCCAATGATAAGCGTCATAGGATGTCACCATATCACGCGTGGCATTGTGGGCACTTTGTCGCGAAGCAGCGGTACCAATTCGATACCGCGCTTGCGATAGAAAGACTTCCAATCCTCTATCGAACCGTCCTCTGAATATTTTCCCTGCAAATAGAGGACAGTCACGTTGTGCCCGGCTTCCGCCAGAGCGCTGGCCAGCGAAAAATAGGCAGTTCCGATGCCTCCGTTGCGGTTGGGCCCAACCATCTCGTAGGACGCGATACAAATGCGTGGAGCGCGTGACGGTCTGATGCCTGGTTCGTTATCGGTCGGAAGCCCGGGAAATGTCGAATGTTCCGCCATAGCCTGCCCTCTCGCCAGTTGAAGACACGCAGCCATCGGACCCGGTCAGAAAAAATGAAGAACCCCAAATCCGGTTCTCCCAAGGAAAACTCAGTCGAAATCATGTCTCGCCTTGGAGACGTATGAAGAGCAACAGTTACAAATAGACCGTTATAGGTCAACACTGAGGCTCGGTGCGCTTGGCGACGCCGTCAGAGCTCTCTTGGCGACGCGAATGGATCTGGCGCGTCGGTGTCAGGTCAGCCATTCGATTCCAGCGGCTCGACGCGCTGTGTGAAGACTCCGGTAATAGCAGATCTCAAGTGCGAGAAGAGCGAGACACGCCCCCCACAACGCAGTCAAGAAGTGCGTTTGGCCGACCGACTCCATCAGCGGAAACCAAAGGACGAAGGCGACAGGGCTAGCCATAACCAGGAACATCAGCAGGATCGACCCGATGGCACAGCACATCGTCATCCTTCCCACCGACAGCGCCCGTTCAGCTAGGTACCCCCATCCGTTGCCGCGTCGAAAGAACCACCAGGCGCCCAGGTTCGCCAGGAAGACAGCTGCGTCGATCACGTACTGACTTGGGCCCCAGTTGCCTTTATCCCGGGACATCAGGAAAAGATTGACGAGGATGGCGAGCAGGTAGACCCATTTGTATACGTCCACGAATCGGGCCGCCGCGCCTCGTCCTGTTTTGTTGCCGGTCATTCCCCCC
>JBJKQX010000546.1:0-21235 GCA_046704965.1 Binataceae bacterium (SeqCode) | reverse complement strand
CCGCAGGCACAGCTCCGCGATCCCGCTCATCCCGGCACCACCGATACCGACGAAGTGAAGACGACGTTCGCGGATAAGCAGAGCTGTGGGAGCACGATCCGTCACGCTGCAACCCTCTCTCGGCCGGCCAGATCAAAGCATATGTGGGCGATCGCGCGCGCCGCGTCAGGACGCGCCGCCTGATGCGCATTGCCGCCCATATCACGCAGCAGGCCGGGGGCAGAGCTTAGACGCTCTATCTCGCGCGCAAGATTCCGTGGCAGTTCGTCGTCGTCCTTGATTATTGAGGCACCGCCAAGCTTCGCTATCACACGTGCATTGTGCTCTTGCTGGCGGTCTTTATGGAAAGGATAAGGAACAAATATGGCGGGACGCGCCGCGAGAGCGATTTCCGTCACCGCCATCGCACCCGCACGCGCGATAACCAAGTCCGCACTCTCAAGTGCGCCTGCAATATCAGTTATGAAAGGAACAGCCTCCGCCTTAAGCGAAAGGTCCCGATATCCGGCCCTTACCAACTCCTCATCCGCCTCCCCGGTTTGGTGGACGACTGCGAGATTTATAACACGATTTCCGCAGATTTTGAAAGCTTCAAGCACACCAATATTGAGCCGATGTGCGCCGCTCGACCCGCCTAAAACAAGGATTTGAAGTGGACCTTCAGACTGTGGACGAGGGCTGGGATGGAAGGCGAACCTGACCGGATTTCCCGTCACTGCCACTTTAGACGCGTTGAAATAACTCGCTGTTTCAGCAAAACCGACGCAAATCTTCCGCGCGAACCTCCACAGCATCCGATTTGAAAGTCCGGGACGGGTGTTCTGTTCCATCAAAACCAACGGGATTCGTGCCATGACCGCGGCAACGCCGATAGGCGCCGAGGCGTAACCACCCGCGCACACAACCACATCGGGCAGTTCCCGGGCGAGGACCGATCGCGCGAGCACGACAGCGCGCATGAACTTGCCCAGCGACCTGAGTCGTGCGCCCAGTCCGCGGCCACGCAGTCCCTGAACCTGCAACAGCTCATGGCGGTAGCCGCTCGCGGGAAGCCATCGGGCTTCGAAACCGGCCGCGGTTCCCACGTAGAGCACATCAGTGTCGGGACGTTCGCGCACCATTTCCTCGCCCAGGGCGACCGCCGGAAAGAGATGCCCCCCGGTGCCGCCACCTGAAATCACCACCTTCATCTGACCGCGGGACGTCTTCCGAGTGCGAGCAACACGCCGAGCGCGGCCATCGCCATCACGGTGGCTGTGCCGCCGTAGCTCACGAACGGCAGCGGCAGTCCTTTGGTTGGGACGAGTCCTATAACCACCGCGATATTGATCAGCGCCTGCATCGTGATCAGTGCCGAAAGCCCAACGGCGAGAAGACTTGCGAACGGGTCGGGCTCGTCGTGCGCAATCCGCATCCCGCGAAACAGGATCACGCAGAACAGCACCATCACAACGAGGGCGCCTATGATACCGAACTCCTCGCCGATCACAGCGAAGACAAAATCGGTCTGGGCCTGCGGCAGGTAAAACAGCTTCTGATGACCCGCGCCAATTCCCACGCCCCATCCGCCGCCCGCGCCGAGCGCGATAAAGGACTGGATAAGCTGGAATCCGGCGCCACGCGCCGTCTGCCACGGGTGAAGAAAGGCGGTCAATCGCCGTACCCGGTAGGACCTCGCCATCGCCTCGACCGCAAACGCGAGCATCGCCACACCACCCGCGGAAGCCAGATGCTTGAGGCGCGCGCCTGCCGTGTACAACATCACGAACACCAGCACCGCGATCATCACGGTGCTGCCGAAGTCGGGCTGCTTCAGAGTGATCAACGCGATCGGCGCGACCATCGCGAAAACCGCTAGCGGACCCGACTCAAGTTGCTGCACCCGGTTCTGCCTGCGGGCGAGGAAATCGGCAAGAAAGAATACCAGCGAGAATTTGACCAACTCGATCGGCTGCCACATGAGCGGGTACCGAAGCCACCTGCGTGCGCCTCCGCGCTCGACACCAAGCCCGGGAACCCAAATCGCAATCAGCGCGAGGACTGATATTACGGCGAGCGGCAGCACAAGGCGGCGAAGCCCCGTGAGCGACAACTGCGAAAGCATCAATAGAACGCACAATCCAACAAAGATGTGCGCCAGATGCATCTTGAAGAAGTAAAATGCGTTGCCACGACTTTCCAGGCCGGGAAAGTACGTGGTGTTCAGAACCATCAGGCATCCGAGCAGCAGCAGTACTACTGCCGGAAGCCACAGCCATGGGTCGGGACGCCGCTGAGCGACCGCTTCAAAGCGTCCGAACCAGCTCTTTAAATATGTCGCCGCGCTGCGCATAGTTCCTGAACTGGTCAAAGCTCGAACACCCGGGCGAGAGCAGTACGGTTTCTCCGTGACCCGCAACCCGCGCCGCAAGCGCGACCGCATCCTGAAGCGTCGCAACCAACGAGGTCTCGGTCGCGCCGGCCAGCGCACGCAGCTTCGTGTCGCGTGCCGCGCCCATCAGAATTGCGAGTCGCACCCGTTCGCCGAGCGGTTTTCTGAGCGGCGCGTAGTCGCCGCCCTTGTCCATGCCTCCCGCGATCAGAACGACCGGTCGATCGATCGCCTCAAGCGCCTCGACCACCGCTCCCACATTGGTAGCCTTGGAGTCGTCAATAAAGTTGATACCGCGCCACTCGCGGACGAATTCCATCCGATGCGGCAGTGCGCGGAAATCCGCGAGCGCATCGGATATCGTTCGAGGCTCGACACCCATCGCGAGAGCCACCGCCGACGCGGCCATCGCGTTAGCCAGGTTGTGGCGTCCTTGAAGTCGAAACCGTGAAAGATCTATTTGCCTGCGGCGCGTGCCGATTCGAAAGGCAAGCGCGCTGTCTTCGGGCCAGATTGCGTCGCCGGCGCAGGTCGCCCCGTGCCCGAAACTCAGTTGTCGGGCCTTCAGGTTGTCCTTGAGCGCCCAGACGTTGGGATCGTCACGATTCAGAACCGCCCAATCGCCCGCATCCTGGTTTTCGAAGATGCGCGCTTTTGCACGGCCGTACTCTTCGAGGCCGCTGTAACGCTCAAAATGATCATCGCTCAGATTCAGATGGACAGCGACGCGCGGGTGGAAGGTCTCGATAGATTCGAGCTGGAAGCTTGAGACCTCGACCACCAGCGCGTCGAAGTCACGGCCGACCGCTTCAACCATCGGCAGCCCAAGGTTGCCACCCACGAACGTGCGGCGCCCGGCGCGCTCCATTATCGCGCCGACCATCGTGGTGACAGTGCTTTTGCCGTTGGTTCCGGTTATCGCGATTATCGGACCGGCGACAAACCGGCTTGCGAGTTCCATCTCGCCCGTCACGGGAACGCCGCGCCTTCGCGCTTCGGTGAGAAGAACAGAGCCGGGCGGAACACCCGGGCTCGCGATGACGACGTCGACATTGTCGAGCCACGCGGGGTCTTCCGTGCCAAGATGGACTTCCGCGCAGGGAAGATCCGCGGTTGAAGCCTCGCGGTCGCGATCGACCAGCACGAGTTGCGCGCCTCGCGATGCCGAAAAGCGCGCAGCCGCCCGTCCGCTCACGCCCAGGCCGAGCACCAACACGCGCTTTTTTTCGAGTTCAATCATCGAAGCTTCAAAGTGCTCAACGCAATCAGTCCGCAGATGATCGAAACGATCCAGAAGCGCACCACAACCACCGTCTCGGGCCATCCGCCAAGTTCAAAGTGATGATGAATCGGAGCCATCCGGAAAACCCGTTTGTGGGTCAGCTTGTAGTAATAACGCTGAATTATGACCGAGACGGCCTCCACCACGAACACTCCACCGGCCATCACCAACACCAGTTCCTGCTTGGCAAGCACCGCAACCATCCCCAGCGACGCGCCCAGCGCGAGCGCGCCGACGTCGCCCATCATCATCGAGGCGGGATAGGCGTTGTACCAAAGGAACCCGAGCGAGGCCGCGATAAGCGCGGCGCAGAAGATAGCGACTTCGCCGATACCCGCTACGTACGGAACCTGTAGATAGGTCGCAAACTTCACGTTTCCGGCAACGTAAGTGAATATCCAGTAGCAGAACGCGACGGTCATCACGGGCCCAATCGCGAGGCCGTCGAGGCCGTCGGTCAGGTTGACCGCGTGCGAGGAGCCGACGATTACGATCATCGCGAACGGGATGTAAAGCCATCCGAGATTGGGATTCACGTTCTTGAGAAACGGAACCGTCAGATGGGTGTCGAAACCAAGATAGCCGAACAGCCATACCGATGCGATAAGCGCGAACCCGAATGACAATATGAGCTTGACCGGACCGCTCAGTCCCTGCCCTCGGCCGCGACGCAGTTTCAGCAGATCGTCGGTGAAACCGATTGCCCCAAACGACACGCTCACGAAGATAGCCAGCCAGACGTACGGGTCGCGCAGGTCGGCCAGCAGAAGAGTGGCTACGATACATGAAGCGAGAATCGTCAAGCCGCCCATCGTGGGCGTTCCGGCCTTCTTCTGATGGTCGCGCGGGACTTCGTCGCGGATGGTCTGGCCGATTCGCGCGGCGCGAAAGCGTTCGATCAGTATGGGGCTCATCGCAAACGAGAGCGCGAGAGCCGCAAGTCCCGCCATCACGGAACGAAACGTCTCGTAGCGCAGAACGTTGAGCACCGGATACAGGTTGTGGATCGGAAACAACCACAAATAGAGCATCTAGGATGGACCGTTTATTTCAGTGTCCCTGTTACAGCTACCCACGCAAGCGGCCCCCCGGACGCTCACCAATGACCGGCGCCAGCGCCGGCCGCTGATTCAAAATTGTCTTTTCGACGCGCTGGCGGAATCGACTTTCCGCCTTTGATACAGAGCTAGAGGCCCAAGGCGGCAGCGACTTCGCGAACCACTTCGCGATCATCGAACCTGAGAACGCGGTCCCCGACAAGCTGATAATCTTCGTGGCCCTTGCCGGCAACAATCACTACATCCCCGGACCTGGCGAGCTCGAGCGCGAGCGCAATTGCCGCGCGCCGGTCAGGCTCGACCACATACCCGGGCAAGGAGCCTGCATCACCGGAGACCACGCGTCCAAGGCCTCCAGCCTTAAGCCCTTCTTCGACCTCGGCAATAATCTTGAGCGGATCCTCTGTTCGCGGATTATCGGAAGTGAGGATTGGCAGATCCGCCAGACGTGCGGCAATCTCCCCCATGATCGGGCGTTTGCCACGATCGCGATCGCCGCCGCATCCGAACACACAGATTAGCCTGCCCGAGCTGAGTTTGCGAAGCGTTCCAAGCACCGCCTCGAGCGCTTCCGGCTTATGCGCGTAGTCCACCACCACGCTCACACCCGGGCGCGCCGGGACCGCCTCCAGTCTGCCGGGGGCCCCTGGGCATCGCCTCACCCCTTCCGCAACCGCGTCCGCTTCGATGCCCAGGGCCACCGACAGAGCGGAGGCGCCCAGGATGTTGAGCAGATTTATCTCGCCGACCAGCGAAGATTCGATCTCGATCGTGCGCCCCAGCGCTCGAATCGTCGCGCGCATCCCGTCCATCCGCGGCGTGAAGCGAATCGGATGGACGTCGAGCGACGAATCAAATCCAAAACTTATCTTCCGTCCCCGAGCAGCCTCTATCACGCGCCTTCCGTACGGGTCGTCGCCGCACGCGACCACCAAGGGCTCGGCGTGCGTACTTTCGGGCAGAAGCTCGGTGAACATCCTGAGCTTGGCCTCGAAGTAGCGTTCCATAGTGCCGTGATAGTCGAGATGGTCGCGCCCGAGGTTGGTGAAGATTCCGGCGCGAAGGTTGACTCCGTCAACCCGCCCTTGGGCGAGCCCGATGGATGACATCTCCGCGAACACACGGCGTGTGCCCTCGCGCGCCATCCGCGCAAGCGCACCCTCGAAATCCACCGACTCGGGCGTCGTAAGGCCGGAATAAACCTTGTTGCCGCTAACGAAGATGCCTGTCGTACCGACGATTCCCGCGGAAATTCCCGCGGCTTCCGAAATCGCGGCCAGCAGATACGTGGTCGTCGTCTTGCCGCTGGTTCCGGTGACGCCCACGACCTCGACTCGTTCGCTCGGGGTGTCGTGGAAACGCGCGGCCAGACGGCCCATCAGGAGCCGCGGGCGCTCGGCTTCGACAAGGGTTACCGCGGGACGCAGCGCTCCACCATCCCATCCGCCCGTCACCACTGCGCGCGCCCCGCGGTTGATTGCCTCGGTCAAGTAGGCCCGGCTTTTCTCGGCGTCACGCGCGAGCGAGAAGAACAGGTCGCCGGACCGTGTCTCGCGCGAGTCATAACTCAGTCCCGAAATCTCCACCTCGGCGTCGCCGTCTATAATTCGCACCGAGTGACCGGCAAGAAGGTCGCGAAGTTTCATTTCATCGCGCCCTCCCCCGATTTTTCCACGCGGCATGACGAAATCGGCCGCCACGCGAAAGCTCCGCGCCGGTGCTTTCGGCCGATGCAAGCTCAAGCCTTACCGGCGCCTGAGCGAGCGGCGCTCCCGGAGCCGGGTCCTGACGGACCACGTAGCCGTCGCCTTCAATTTTCAGGTTGACCCCGATACGTCGGGCGACGCCGAAAGCCCGGCGAAGACTGAGGCCGGTGAAGTCGGGCGTCGTCTTCGAGGCGGAGCCGGAATGATTTGCGCTTGCCATCCGCAACGGAGCGACTGAGGCCGCCGCACTGGTCTGCGAAAGATTCAGCAGGTGGCTAATCGACAGCAGACTCGCCACGTCATAGGTCGGAGCGGCGTTCGACGGGATATCGAGAGCACTGGTTGCCCCAAGCGCAATCTGACGGAACACCGGCGCCGCGACCAGCCCGCCATAGTCATTGCCGCCGACGTCGTACAATACGACGAGAATAACCAGCCTGGGATCATTGGCAGGCAAAAATCCTATGAACGACGAATTGAAGCGATTCTGAAAATACCTGCCTGTAGACACGTCCACTCTCTGGGCGGTGCCGGTCTTACCCGCGATGGTGAATCCCGCGACCTGGGCGAGACGGCCTGTACCATGCGGACCATAGACGGGATTGCGCAGCAGAAGATTCACCGCATGAGCGACCGCGGGTGGGATAACCCGGTCAACAACCTGCGGCGTATGGGCCAGGATCACTCGCCCCTCGGGGTCGCGGATACTCTTGACCACGTACGGACGCATCACCAGACCGCCGTTGGCGATAGCGGCGTACGCGACCGCGAGCTGCATCGGAGTGACCGCAATTCCCTGGCCGAACGCGTGATTCGCAAGGTCTATCTGGCGCCAGGTGGATGGCGGACTTACGAGACCGCCCGCCTCGCCCGGAAGATCGATGCCAGTCGGTCGGCCGAGCCCGAACGCTTTGAGCCCCTGGTAGTAACGGTCCGCGCCCAGTTTGAAAGCGATTTTTGACGCGCCGATATTCGACGACACCTCGATGATCTGGCCAACGTTGAGCCACTGATGCGGGCTGTCGTCGTGGATCGTTCCGCCCTTGACGTGGAAGGCGCCATTTTCGCAGTAGAACGTTTCGTCTGGCGTAATGACGTGATTCTTAAGCGCGATCGAAAGAAGCAGGGCCTTCATGGTCGAACCCGGCTCGTAAACGTCCTGGATAGCGGCGTCCTTGAGTCGGGCGTGAATCGGATTGGG
This sequence comes from Binataceae bacterium (SeqCode), assembly GCA_046704965.1. GTDB lineage: Bacteria > Desulfobacterota > Binatia > Binatales > Binataceae > DTIX01. The sequence continues at coordinate 13,617 of JBJKQX010000546.1, read as the reverse complement.
ATGGGCACTGACGTTTGCCAGCGCCAGCACCTCGCCGGTGAAGGGATTCAGAACAATCGCGGTCCCGTGACTGGCCCCGCTCTTGCGCACTTCTTCGGCAAGCCTGTGGTCGGCAAGTGACTGGATACGCCCGTCGATAGTCAGCTCCACCCGGTCACCGGGCCGGGCGGACTTGAGAGCAAGCGGGCTGTCGAAGATCGGATGGCCATAGGCGTCGTGATAGAAGCTCAGCTCGACCGGCCGTCCACGGATATAGCGATTGTACTGCAATTCAATTCCGGAGAGCCCCTGGCCATCAATCCCCGCCAACCCAACCACCGACGCGGCCAGGTCGCCCTCCGGATAATACCTTTTGTATTCGCGCAGCGAGCCTACGCCCTCGAGCCCAAGCGCCTCCACTTTTTGCGCCAGCGCGGGCGCTATTCTGCGCTTTAGCCACACAAACGGCGAACGGGTCTCCAGCGCCTTCTCCACCCTGCCCGGCGCAAACCCAAGTATCCTTGCGAGCGCTGCGCGCTGGGCAGCTGTGCTGTGGGCAAGAAGCTTTTTGGGCCGCGCGTAAATCGAGCGGGCCTCGGCCGACAACGCCAGCGGCTCGCCGTTGCGATCAACGATCGGACCACGTACGGCGGCCAGATCGATCTCGCCCGTATGCTCGCTGTGGGCCAAGGAATCCAGTCGCGGTCCGTCCAGTACGACCAGAGCGACAAGTCGCAGAAGCGCGACAACGAACAACCCCGCCAGAGCGAAAGTCAGGATGCCGACCCGGGTGCGCCGTTTCTTCAGCTCCGAGTTCACGGCAACAGGACCACCTGACCATCGCGCGGCGGCGCCAGATGGTATTTGGGCGCAAGCGCGCGCAGCCTGCTACGCGAGGAAAGCTCCGCTACCTTGACCCTGAGTTCGCGGTTCTGGTTTTCGAGTCGTGAGATTTGCGTCCTTACGGACGATATTCGATACCCTTCACGGGTGACTTCGAGACGCACGAGCAGCGTGAAGAAACCGACCGCAGAGATCGCAATCATGAGCAACGCGGGAACCAGCCGTGGGCGTCTGGTCACCGGGCTCGGTCGCCGGCTCATACACTCCTCCGCTCCACGCATCTGAGCCGCGCGCTTCGTGCGCGCGGATTTCCCGCCACTTCGCGGGCGCTCGCCTTGAGCGCCTTGGGCGTCACCAGCAGAAACTCATCACTGCGCCCGAGTTCGCGAAATCTCTCCTTGACCGGCCGATCCTCCAGCGAATGATAGGCTATGATTGCGAGCCTTCCGCCGGGAGCGAGCAGTTCCGGAGCCTGCGCAAGAAACGACGCCAAGCTCTCCATCTCGCGATTCACGGCTATTCTGAGCGCCTGGAAAGTACGGGTCGCGGGATGCACCCCGCCGCGGCGGCCGGGACCGAGCGCCCGCTCGACGATTGCGCGCAGTTCGCCTGTGGTCTCGACCGGACGGCGGCGCCGCGCTTCCACGATTCGCCGCGCAATCCGGCGTGCGGCACGTTCTTCGCCATATTCGCGCAGGATGCGGGCAAGCTCCTGCTCGGTTTCTTCGTTGACGATGTCGTAGGCGCGCAAACCCTCGCTGCGGTCCATGCGCATGTCGAGAGGCCCTTCCTGTCTGAAGCTGAAGCCGCGCGCCGGGTCATCCAGCGCGAAGCTGCTCATGCCCAGATCGGCCAGAATTGCGTCGGCGCGTTCAAAACCCGCCTCGCGCATCGCCGCGCCGATTTCGCCAAAATTGGCTTGCATAAGTTTGACGCGAGCGCCAAACTTCTCCAGACGTTTGGCCGCGGTCGTTAGCGCGTCCGCGTCGCGATCGAACCCCACGATTTGGGCGTCGGTCGTGCGCGAAAGCAGCGCTTCGCAGTGGCCACCGGTCCCAACGGTTGCATCGACGATCACATGGGGGCACGGGGCGGACAGCAATTCCACCACCTCCACCGCCATCACCGGCACGTGCATGCGTCTGTCCGCCCCGTGTTCGCTCTTTGCCGCGAGACCCATAGCAAATCTCTAAAGACCAAGTTTCTGGAAGAATTCTGGATCTTCCAGCATCTTCTCCTGAGCCGACTGCAATACCTGTTCGAGTTCCTGCTTGTCCCAGAGTTGAAAATGATCAGTACGCGCCGCGAAAGTCACATCACGACCCAGCCCGGCAAATTCGCGCAGCCTGGGAGGCACCAGAATCCTGCCCTGCCTGTCGACCTGAACCTCGTGCGCACCGCCTATATAAAACAGCTCGAAGTTCTGCATCCGGGGATCGAAGCTCGCCTTCTGCTTGATCCTGTCAATAAGGTTCGCCCACTCGGCAGGAGGATAAAGTTCAAGGCATCGCGAGCGCTCATGAAAGAAGTTCGTGATGTAGAGCCTATCAAGACTCTGCCGCACAAGCTCTTCACGAAATCGCACCGGGATGCTTACCCTCCCTTTCTCGTCGATTGCGTGGTCGAACCTCCCACTGAACACCGGTTTCTCCCCCTAGGTTCCCACAAGCTCCCACTAATCCCCACTTGAGTCAAGAAACCGCCAAAGATATTTAGTCGCGTCCGTTAATCAGTTATCAACAGGTAGGGCGAAGTAAATACGAAAATGAATTGGAGTTAGATTTAGTCTGACTAGCAATTACCTGATTCAGCTTGCGCTGATGCGTGCCTTGGCAGGCGGATCAAATCGTGCGCGATTATCTTTTCTCAAGATCCGGATATCGTTTCCCGCGGCCCGCCACTCTGCGAGTCGTTCTCCGTCGTCAAGCTAAACGATACGGGAGACAGCGGGAATCGCGCGCAGCGCAGCGCTCGTTCCCCAACTCAGCAGCAACACACCCGTAAACACCACGAGGCCCTTTTCGACGGCACCTATCGGAGCGGCGAGAATCGCGTACTGCAGCCAGGACACAAACATATAGTGGATCAGGTACATGGCATATTCATTGTCGCTCAGGCCGTCGAAAACTCGATTTCGCCGCGTGACGAAGCGTACAAAAATCGCGATAAACGCGAACGAGATTGAGGCGCACGCTATTGAGAAGATCGCACCGCCGACAATATTTGCGACCAGCGGCGACATCGGACTGTTCTTCGACGTCGCGACCACGAAAAATCCAACGATGATTGCGAACGTGCTCGCGGCGAGGATTGCCCATCGTGCCCAGTGGCGCGCCAGCAGTCCGTCAGACGCAAGCAGTCCGCGCTCGAGACCGTAGGCACCGACGCCGACGCCCGCAAAAAGATAAACCGCGTAGTGGAAGACACGTGCGGTCTGGAACTGAAACGGTCCGACACTGGTCCACGAGCCAGGTCCGAATACCGCGGCCATTGGGACATAGGCTGCCGCTGAAAAGCCAATGAGGCCGAGCCATAGGCGCGCAGGACGTTGCCGGGCGTTCGAGCACAGTCGACCGAGCGCGTCGCCGAAATTGGGTGCAATCGCGAACAACGCCGCAGCGCCAAGGTCGAAGGCGAGCAGTAACCATACGAACCACGCGGGACCCGTCGGCCAGTCGCCGAACGACAGCCAGTCGTGAACGTAACCCGCCAGTCCGTGCCCGTCGGCCATTAGATAGGAGGGGTAGTAGGAGATCGGCGCTACTATAGCGGCGGCAAACAGGAACGGAATTCCAAGCCTCTTCATGCGGTCGCGAACAAAGGCCGGGTTGCCCTTGCGCTTGAGGCTCGACCATACGAAAAGCCCCGAGATGAAGAACATCAGCGACATGAAAAACGTATCGTTGAATCCGACGAACAGGTTGAACCCGACGGACTGATGAAGAGGATCGACGACAGGAAATGCGCGCCAAAGTCTCGGTTCCTTAAGCAACGACGTCGGCGGAGGCGGCGCGCCCTGAAAATAGGCGAGTACCGAATGATGGGCCAGAACAAGCACGACCAAAAAGCCGCGCAGGTATCCCATCGGGACGTTGTAGCCAGCGCGGGCGCGATGACCGGCGGTCGCAATCGGGGGCTCGGATGACGGCACTGACGCAGGCGTAGTGGTCGATGACGCCATGGTTTGCTTCGAGGGATCAGAGTCGAGAACGTTGCCGAGCGTTACAGTCGCTCCATGCTCCACAAACCGGTCGTACCTAGCAGCAGCAAACGACGGACAGGATAACGTTAGTTGCAAATAGAAGCCATTGACTCCCATCGAATGCACTTGGCAGCCCTCGCTTGCAGCCTCGCGACCTGGCCGGGTCGCATAGCTCTCCAAGCTTAAGCCCTGTCTTCCTTGACACCTCGGCGCGCAATTGACGAAACTCGCTCGTCCAATTGCCGTAAGCAGTACCTTCGCGGCGGACGGAGGGTGAGATGACCCGAGGCAGTTATCAAGGCATGACCATGAGAGTCATGCTGGCGACGATGGCGATAGTGCTGCTGGCAACGCCCGCATTCGCTCACAAACCGAAGACGACGGCGTCCACGGCTGATTCGACCAAGTCCTCTTCGCCGATGACGCGGACGTGGAATTTCGATCACGACAAGACGAATCGGCTCGCGGCAGGATGGACCGCGGTTGAAGGAAACTGGGAAGTCCTGCCCGACGCTACCGCGCCCAGTCCGCCCAATACCCTCGGTCTTCCGCCGGGAAGGTTCCTGGCCTCACTGACCCATCTGCTGAATTACCATTCTATCGCCGTGGTAAGCGGTCCGGATGAATACTCGGATTTGACCGTCAGAGTCGACTTCGAGCCTGTAAAAGGTTACCTCGACTGTTCGGGCGGAATTATCGTGCGCTACGTTAATCCGCAGAACTACTACGCACTTACGGTCGGATGCCCGAGCGATTATTTCAGGTTCGTCCGGGTGCTCAAGGGAAAGCCTCATATGCTGGGCGAGCAGGTCGTGGCCACCGACATCCATAAGTGGTACAAGCTCGAGGTCCGCGCGCAGGGCAACGAATTCACCTGCTACGACAACGATAAAATGATCCTGGACGTCAGCGACCCGAAAATCGCAAAGGGACGGGTTGGCCTGTGGGCAGCCAACGATTCGCAGGCGCGTTTCGATAACTTCTCGATTACCCCACCACGCACGAGCGAAACGCAAGGGTCTTCGCCCACGAAGATATCCTCATCGTCTTCCGCGCCGACTCATTGAAGAAGCCGGATTTTCGAAATTCGATACTTGAACAGGAACGCCGAGCCGTTTACTGTTTGTTGCAATGCACGAAGCTGCGGAACAGAAACAGATCCGTATCGAACCCGAACGCCTGAGCAAACTTGCCGTTGTGCTGGAGATACTCAACGGGATTGGTGTGTTGTTTGGGCTCGCACTGCTATGGCTTCTCGAGATCATCCGAAATGCATTCTTTCGGATGCTCGACGCAATGAATGTGAAGCCTCGCCCGGCCAGACGGGCAAGCGCCTTCCCGCCCGGTCGCCCGCGCCACAGAAACCCACGCAGAGCCGACGCCTGAGCTTTTTCGCACCACGCTAAGATCGCGAGCGCACGCGTGTGCCTCGCACGCGATGGTGAGTCACGACTAACCGGACGGATTTCGTGCGTGGCTTGCGGGAGAGCTTTAATCGCCGTCTTTTTCGTGCGGCGATCTCTTCCAACCTGTTCCCGGCGGCATTGCGCTCCTTCCGGCCCGCGAACGACGCGTTTTGAATCTGGCTTCGTCGAGCGGCTGAACCACTCCGCGCAGTTTCGCTCCCGCGCTTCCCAGATTTTCGTCGAGTAGACGGGCAAGGTAACGCGCCAGCTTGTCGTCGAGAACACGAACCAGAACGTCGGTCTGGGCAGCCTGGGTTATTTTGAGGAACCCTTCCAGCCGATGGTTCCGATCGTGCTCCCGGATGATCCTTGCAATCGCGCTTTGAGAAAGCGCGGCAAATTTCTTCTCGAGCGCTCGCCGCGCACGGTCGAGCAAATCATCCAGCTCGACCCGCGGCGAATTCGCCCCCAGAACAAATCCGCATCCGGGGCATCGCGGCGTCAGTTCGGGAGCAAGCGCTCCATTAAAGTCGCATCGCACGATCCGCCGGCTTGTCTCCGCCGCCAATGCAGGCAGTTCGGATCCTTCCGCAGGCCCCAGCACGGCGATGGAGTTGAGGCGTCTCAGCGCGTCGAGGTATGAGCGGAGATCCTCCTCAAGCCGCCCAAGACGCGCCATCTCCGCTTTCCACTCGTCGTGGGCGGAGCGGTATTGCTGGACGTAGGTCCACTTGAACTTCTGAAAACGGGCTTCGAGCGCGTCGAGATTGCGCGGCGGAGCGACCAAAATCCGGGAGCCCATTTCCGCGCGCAGGAGCTGGCACTCGGTTTCCAGCGCGACCACCCTCCGGTCTCGCTCGGGATCTTCCTCGTAGCCGATACGAAGCCCAGTGGCGTCGAGATATTCGCGCATCGCCCGCATCCGAGGCACCATCGCGGCCGCCTGCGCGAGCGCGCCGTAATCCTCTATCGCTTTAACCGCAAGCTGCCTGCGCGAGGGATCCTGCGCGGCGTCGATCAGGGCCGAAGGACCCGCGCCGGCCAGATCCAAATAGCCATCGATTACCCGGCGCTGCTGGGCGGAAAGCGCAAGGCTCTCCTGCGCCAACGACGAGCCCAGCGTGTCGGCTGTGCGATTTGCCGCTTCGACCTCGGAAGCCATCGCGATTGCGAGTCGTGCCCTGCTCGCCTCCATCGCCTGTCTGTCATGCACCGGGGTCAATTCCGGGTCGAAGCATCGGAGCAACGGCATCGCCGCGTTGAATGAGGCCAGCTCGGGCGCACCCGCGGCAGCAGGGTCGAAGCTCGCTTTATGCGCCTCGAAGCAAATTACGCCCTGGCTTCGCGACGCCACCTTGCGCAGCAGTTCCGTGATAACCGGCGCAGTCCAGGCTTCTCCCGCCTCATCACCGGCAAGCATCGGCAGTAGACCAACCAACTCGGAAGCCGGAATTGAACTCCTTCCGGTCACATATTCAAGCACCAGCGTGCCGATCATCTCGCGCGCCAGTTCGCGCTCATTTCCCTGAAGCCCTTTCAGCGTGTCCCACGCCATCCCCAACGCGGCGACCCCGCTCTGTCCGAGCTTATCTTCAAGGCGTCTGGCAAAGCCGGGGCTTTCTGCCAGGTCCGCCGGATATATCAGGCGCGTAAGTGAACCGGGATGGGGATAGCTGGCGGTTATGAGCGCTTCGCGCGCAAGCACCGCCTGAGCGGCAACCGTTCCGGGCGGACTTGCAAGCGTCTTCAGCGCCCGAATCGCAGCCGGATGAAACGGGAAGATGCCCAGCGGGGAAAATCCTCCCGACTCGATCTCGCGATAAAACTCCGAGGCCACGTCGCGCGCACCGTCGTTCAGAAGACGGGCTCGATTCACCGCGACGAGAGCCGCTTCATCGTCATCATCCGGCGCTACTTCAAGCTCGACGGCACAACCCGGAACGCGCCCGCGGCTGGCACAGATCACCGTGAAACTGATGCTTTTGAAGTCCGCCGCGGCGCCATGGAGCGTCTTGAAGTAATGAGCGACCTCGCCGCTGTCGGCGGTACCAAAGTCTATAGCGGCGGTAAGCGCGGTGATTCCGAGGCGGCGGGCGTTTTCCAGCGCGATCCTGATTGCCGCCGCGCCGCGCATCTCGCGCCACATCGCGGCGCCCCTGCGGTCGTCTGGAGAGAGTTGCTCGGCCAGGGCTTCGAGCAGGTAAGCCTCGATTTCAGGACCTCTCACCCGTCCTGCGACCTCAAGTCCGAACGCGACCCGTCGGCCCCGTTCCGTACCCGTGGAACCTGCACGATCGTGCAGGGCGAGAACGTAGCTTAGAAAGTGCGTCTTGCCCGAACCGGACGGTCCGCTTATCCAGAAGACGCGGCCTCCCGGCTCATCCAGATGGCGGTTGATTGTCTGCCAGGCCGTTTCGGCCGAGCGGGTCAGGACGTAGCTTGAGACAACGGCTGCGCCGGGCTTGGTTTCGAGACCCATGCGCTCGACGACCGGCGGCCCGAGAGCAAAAAGCTCTGAGAGCGGTCGTCGGTCGGCCTCCTTTGCCACAGGCATACCCAATCTGTAGCAGGAAGCGTCTGAAGGATTCCAGATGGTCGGTTTAGCCTACGTTGTGTTATGGCGCACAAATTTACGCAAGTAGGAGAAATTTTCAGATCAGAGTTAACTTGTGGTCATCATGTGACCACTCCAAGGTCATGTCCTAAACCACGCCTTCGCTTTTCAGCCGCTCGATCTCGTCCGCCGCGATACCGACCGCGGTGAGAATCTCCACCGTATGCTCGCCGAGTTCGGGCGGGCGATTCTTCGTGTCCGTATCGGAGGGAACTTCGGACATCTTTATCGGGGAGCCCATAACCCTGATAGGGCCGCGCGAGGGATATTCACCGTCCAGCAGCATCCCGCGCTTTGCAACATCCGGGTCGGCTATGACCTCCTGCACATCGCGCACGGGGGCGCATGGAATGCCCTTTTCTATCAGCAGTTCGACGATCGCGTCGCGAGCCTGAGGACGCGTCCATTCCGTGACCAAAGCTTCAACTTCGTCGGCAATCCGAAGCCTGCTCCCGTGGCTCTTGTACCGCTCCTGGCCGATAAGCTCCTCACGCCCCATCAGCCGCGCAAGCGTCTGCCAGTGAGACTCGGTGAGACAGAAGATCAGCACTTCGCCGTCGCTTGCCGGATATACGTTGGTCGGGCAGGCGCCCCAATGCCTGTTTCCCATGCGCTTGAACTTGCGGTTCTGGAGAACAGGCGCGAGCACGCTGGTGAGAGCCGGGATAGCCATGTCCATCATCGCGACCTCAACCTTCTGGCCGCGCCCGGTCTTCACGCGCTGGAGCAGCGCGCCCAGGATGCCGGATACCAGATGGCTTCCCGTGCCCATATCGATAAAGGTCGCCGAGGTTTTGACGCCTTGGTCGGGGAATCCAGTGATACTGATGACTCCGGACGCCGCCTGAACCGTGTTGTCCATCGCGCCCAGCCGCGCCCATCGGGTGCCCGAGCCGTATCCCTTGCCGGAAGCATAGACCAGACGCGGGAAGCGCTCGGCAATCTGCTCGTAGCCGAGCCCGAACGACTCCATCACGCCGTCGAGATAGTTCTCGACCAGCACGTCGGCATCCTCGAGCAGCTTGAGCGCTATCTCCTGCCCGCGCGGATGCTTCAGGTTGAGCGTCACCGATTTCTTGTTGGCGTTGAGCATCAGGAAGGAATAACTGACGCCGCCGGGCGAAAGACCGGGCTGGCGAAGCAGTTCTCCCCCCTCCGGCGGTTCTATCTTAATTATCTCCGCGCCCATCGCGGCCAGTTGCAGCGTGCAATAGGGCGCGGCGTAGATTTGTCCGAAGTCGATTACGCGTATTCCTTCAAGCGGTGTGCTCATCGTCCACCCTTTGATTCCCCTGCGCTCCGCGCGCGCCTTAGCGCAGTAGATTTCTTGCGATCACCATCCGATGCACCTCGGACGGGCCTTCGCCGATACGTCGGATTCGCGCCTCGCGGTACCATCGCTCAAGCGGCATCTCCTTGCTTACTCCGTAGCCGCCGTGAATCTGAACCGAGCGGTCGATTACCCGGCCCAGCACCTCGCTGGAATAGAGCTTCGCGATAGATGCCTCCATCCGCGAATCCTCGCCGCGGTCGGCTTTCCATGCTCCTTCCCACGTGAGCCATCGGGCCGCCCGCAGTTCGACCTCGCTGTCGGCGAGCATCCACTGGATAGCCTGTCGCTTGGCGAGAAGCTCGCCGAACGTGCTGCGGCGCTTGGCCTGTTCAATAGCCAGTCGAAGAGCAGCCGCTCCCACGCCGATGTTGCATGCCGAGTACGGAAAGCGAAGCCGCGTCAGCAGGTCGAGGCACAGACTCAGCCCCTTGCCTTCCTCGCCGAGTCGCTGCTCGACCGGCACGGCGCAATCCTCGAAGGCGACTTCGTTGGGAAGCGCCGAGGTGCGAAGCGTCCGGATAGGATGCGCGCTGAAACCGGGCTGTCCCTTTTTGATTATGAAGCAGGTGATTCCGGAGCGTCCGGCCTTGGGGTCGGTGCGGGTGAAGACCACACCCCATTCGGCCTCGTGGGCGTGCGATATGAAAATTTTGGTGCCGTTCAGTATGTAATGGTCGCCCTTTCGAACCGCACGGCACTGGATTGCATTGGCAGGGTCGGAACCGCCTGACGGCTCGGTTATCGCAAAGAACGTATGCCACGCGTTGCGCATCGTGGGCACTGCGTAGGCCTGAATCTGTTCCTCGCTGCCGCCGTAAATGACGGGCGGCGGGTTTCTTCCAAACACTCCCGCGCCGGGATTGTAGAGACCCAACCGATGCTGCGCCATCTCTTCCGTAAGCACGCACATCTCGAACGTGCCGAGACCGCCGCCGCCGTATTTCTCGGGCCCGCCCATGCACCACATGCCGGCGGCCTGCACCTTTTTGGCAAGCCGCCAGTAATCGTCCTCGGGGATTTCGGCCGCGTCGGGATCGATCTTCTGTTCGATGGGAATTATTTCGTCGTGGATTATGCGCCGGACCTGATCGCGCAAAGCGGTCAGTTCGTCGGACATCTTGAAGCCGCTGTCACCCTCTATCATGCGTCCTCCGAAGACTTCTTTCCCTCGGCAAGGTTGCGTTTGAGCTTGTCGAGCCAGCTTTCACGAATCCATTCCAGGTCATAGGCGCCCCATGTGTCCCCGAGATCCGGAGGAATTTCCCGGATATGCTCGATCGCTTCCCCAATTCTGGCAACCGCGGCATCGCCGAGCGTCCTGCGCACGATCCCGCGCTCCTCGCGCGCACGCAGGTAATCACCTATCGCGCTTAGCACTTCCATCCCGCAAGTCCAAAGCGTTTCTTCCGCTTCCACGAGATGAGTGCGCGTCTTTCCCTTGACGCTCTCCGCCAGATCAACCGCTGCCTCGGCCTCGGCCAACGCCTCGGGCAGTGCGTCACGCTTCGAGGCGAGCCGCCGCCCCGTCATCGTGAACGGCTTCATCACGTCGCCGTAATCGAGCATCATCGCTGACACCCGCTCGATCGCTCGATAAGCCTTTTCCATCGTTTCGGCGCATCCGGGATGGCGTCCGGCCGCGGTTTCGCGCAGCACCGTCGCCGCGTCGAGGCCGTCGGGGTCGCGCGTGGCGCGAACGAAGGTTTCAAGATTCACCGGATAGGCAAGCACGCTGTGGGCACCAAACGTCAGACACGAGATACTGTCGATTCCAAGCGCCCGATAGGCTCGAAGGTCGCGCGCGATCACTGCCGGCATCGCGAATCCCAGTCCGCCAAAAAGCATGGTGTCCGCGTAGTACTCGAACACGTGCCCGCGGCCGTCAAAGACGTCGACGTAGTGCTTGATCGATTCGTGGTAGCGGGCGTTGACCTTGCACGCCCGGTCGTCGATCGCGTGCACGTAGCATCGCTCGCGCGGCGCCCATTCGAAGCATACGTTGTCGAGCGGACGCAACCCCGGGTCGGGATCGATCGTGTCATGATAGGCCAGGTAGGCAACCGGAATCCGGCCGGAAACTTTCTCCAGTGCGGCGGCGATTGCGTTCACCGCCTTCATGTACTGAAGCTGAGGTGAAAGCGGCTTGCAGTCAGAGCAGCTGCACCACGCGCCCTTTAATACGTCGGCGCCCCAGATATGCAGGAAGCTGTTTTCGGGATACTCGCGAACGTAGCTGAGCGCGTTCTCCGCGACCAGGCGGAGCGCTTCGGGATTCGAGACGCAGAGATTTCCGCGCGGATTGCGCGCGCCCTTCGCGTCCATCGGAAAATACTCGGGATTCGACTCGAAGCTCTCGCGCGGCATCAGAAGCTGAAGCACGTGACCGCCGTACTCGCTTTCGATTCCGTACGCGCCATAAAGCGCGACCAGTTCGTCGATACGCAGGCGCGCGTCCGGAGAGTGCCGGATGTACTCGAAGCGGTTGATTCCGCGACGCCCCATCCACGGGATGAACTCGCGGTCGAACCCAAGATGCATTTCGAGCCGCTCGGGAGACTCGTAGTTCCACGTCAGGATGTCCGAGGCGAATGCGCGACGCGAAAATGCGGGCGTGACGGTATACGGGTCCAGCGCGAACAGGCGCTCGCGTTCGATTAGCGGGAATCGCGGCGCGATTCCGGGAGGGTAGCTTGCGCCGAGGCGTTCGAGCAGGTCCGTGGCCGCATGAATCATCGCGCGATCACTCGCGCCGTGGATTGCGATCGCCGTGGGTGCGGGTCGGGCAATCTCGAACGCATCGCCAGCAAGTTTCGTCGAAGGGGCCACGTCGTCTGACGACGATGACCCGGCCTCGACCGTGATTCGATTTCCCTTAAGCTCGGGCGAGGCCTGAATCGGGACCGCGTGACCGAGCATCGCGCCGAGACCCGCGGCAAGCTCATCGGCCGCTTTCGCGACCACTTCGACACCGTCTTTGGGACGCCGAATTATGACGTCCGCACCACCCTTCACCGCCTTGGCCATCGTCTATGCTGCCTGCCTTGATAGCGCGTTTTTCCCGCGCCGCGAGAATGATAACATGCATGGGCGGGCTTGGAAGCGCCGCCATATAATCATAGGAAAGAGAACGAAAGAGCCGTTTTCGTAAGCTCGCGAACATGCCGAGTCCAAACGAGATACTTGCCGAACTGAAGAAGGTGAAATATCCCGGTTTCACCCGGGATATCGTGTCCTTCGGGATGGTGAAGGACATCGAAGTCGCCCATTCCGGAGTCACCGTGTTTCTGAGCGCGCCGTCCGCCAATGCGGAAGTCGCCTCGCAAATCGCCGAGGAGGTCCGCCGGACGGTCGCCGCGATGCCCGGTGTGCCGGATGTGCGGATTGAGGTCGAAAAGCCCGCGCCCGCGAAGCCGGCAGCGGGACCCGCCGCACTGCAAAAGCGTCAGATTCCCGGAATCGAGCACGTGATTGCGGTCGCGAGCGGAAAAGGCGGCGTGGGCAAATCGACGGTCGCGGTCAACCTTGCGATCGCGCTCAAGGAACTGGGATGGCGGGTCGGACTGATGGACGCCGACGTATACGGCCCGAGCGTCGCCATGATGGTGGGTGCCGAGGCGCCTCCCGCCGTCACGCGGGAGCGGAAGATAGTGCCGCTTCAGCGCTATGGCATACGTTACGTCACGATGGGGTCGTTCGTGCATGATCAGCAGGCCGTCATCTGGCGCGGCCCGATGGTCACCAAGCTCGAACTTGAGTTTCTGTTCAACGTCGAATGGGGAAACCTCGACTGTCTGGTGCTCGATCTGCCGCCCGGCACTGGCGACGCGCAGTTGACCATCACCCAGAGGGTCAAGCTCGACGGCGGCGTAATTGTCACCACCCCGCAGGAAATCGCCCTGCTCGACGTCCGCCGCGGAATCCAGATGTTCAACGACGTCGAGGTTCCGGTTCTCGGCATAATCGAGAACATGAGCTACTACTCTTGCCGCAAGTGCCACAGCCGTCACAGGATTTTTTCGCATGGGGGAGGCAGCCAGCTTGCCGGCGAACTTGGCGTGCCGTTTCTCGGCGAGCTTCCGCTGGTGCGCGAGGTGCGCGAGGGCGGCGACCAGGCGCTTCCGGTCGTGGCGGCCATCCCGTCTCATCCTGTAAGTGAGGCGTTCAAAGCGGTAGCGAGAAAAACGATCGAGAGCATGGAGAACCGCGCCGGATGACAGCCGCCATTTGCAGGCTGCACGGG
>JBJKQX010000545.1:0-4600 GCA_046704965.1 Binataceae bacterium (SeqCode) | reverse complement strand
GTATATGCCGTCGATGTTGCCGGGTGTGTCGATTACCGAAGCAGTCGCGGTTGCGCAACAGACCAACCGGATCATCATGCAATTTCCCGAGGTCGAGCATGCGCTCGCGAAAGTCGGGCGCTCCACTTCGCCACTCGACCCGGCACCGCTGAGCATGCTCGAGACCACGATCGAGCTTAAGCCACAGTCCCAGTGGCCGCCCGGCATGACGATGGACAAGCTTACAAACGAATTGAACCGGGCGATTCATTTTCCCGGCGTGACCAACGCTTGGACGATGCCTATCAAGGCTCGAATCGACATGCTTTCGACGGGAATCAAAACGCCAGTCGGAATCAAGATCACTGGTCCGAATCTTCAGGAACTCCAGAAACTTGGCGAGGAGGTTGAACCCGTCATCCGCGGCCTGCCCGGGACGCGAAGCGTATACGCCGAGCGCGTGACGGGCGGCTATTATCTTGACTTCGTGATCAAACGGCGCGAGGCGGCGCGTTACGGACTCACGGTTGATGATATCGAGAACGTAATTCAGTCAGCGATCGGAGGAATGAACGTTTCCCGAACGATTGAGGGATTGGAGCGTTTCCCGATAAACGTTCGTTACGGCCGGGCTTTTCGCTACACGCCCGAGGAACTGAGCCGCGTGCTCATCCCGACTCCGACCGGCGCCGAGATACCCATAAGCCAGGTTGCCCATATCTTCACGCGCATGGGTCCGCCCGCGATAAAGACGGAAGACTCACGACCGCAAGACTGGATCTACGTCGATATTGACCCACAGCAGGATGTTGGAAGTTACGTCCGACGTGCGCAACAGGTAGTTGACAGAGAAGTGAAGATGCCGCCTGGCTACACTATCGAGTGGAGCGGTCAGTACCAATATATGCAGGAAGCGCGTCAGCGGCTCAAAATCGCGGTTCCCGCGACTGTCGCAATCATTTTCGTTCTTCTGTTCCTGAATTTCGCCCACGTCGCCAAGGTTCTGATCGTGATGCTGACGCTGCCGTTCGCCACGGTGGGAGGCATCTGGCTTCTGTACCTGCTCGGCTACAATATGAGCGTGGCTGTCATGGTCGGGTTCATCGCCCTGGCGGGAGTCACGGCGGAAATCGGAGTCGTGATGATCGTCTATCTGGACCAGGCGTTCGAGGCCATGATGAAAGAACGTGGCGGCCGGATGAGCCGCGCCGATTTGCACGATGCCGTGATGCGTGGAGCCGCCGAGCGCGTCCGCCCGGTTATGATGACGCTGTTTGCAGTAATCGGTGGCCTGTTGCCCATAATGTGGAGCGTCGAGACGGGAGCGCGTGTGATGAAGCGGATTGCGGCGCCGATGGTGGGCGGAATGATATCGGCAACCGTACTTGCTCTCGTAATCGTGCCGATTCTTTATGAACTTTGGCGAACTCATCAGCTTCGCGGGCGAGGACAATATGAAAACTAGCCCGATGCGCCGGCGAGCAATAATGGCGCTTACGATTGTCGCTGTGATGGCACTGGCTCTTGCCGGGTGCGACAAAATCGAGACGTTCATCCACGGTGATCGATGCGTGCTGAGCGACCGCGTCATCCATCCTGGCATGGCGGCGACTATCGCGGTACAGGGCGGTCCATCGGGGCGCACCTGCTGTATCCGATGTGCGATCACTTATGCCCAGCAGACCGGTAAGAAGGTCCGGGTCGTATCCGTGACTGACTATTTGACGCATAAGCAGATTGCTCCGGACAAAGCCGCCTACGTTACCGGTAGCGATGTGGCGCCGTGCGTCGGGCCGCCCGTGAAGGTCACGCAAACAAGAAGTCAATGTTGCTTCCTCGGATGGGACCGATGCTCCCCCAGCACTGTGGCTTTTGCGAACAAACAGGAAGCCGAACGTTTCCAAAGGGAACACGGAGGTCGTCTCGAGACGTTCGCCGACCTGGCGCGCTCGACGCATGGCCGATTGAGTATCGCGGCAAACAGGTAGAGTTGCAGAGCGAGTGACCGGTGAGTGCAATGTA
The DNA here is from genome assembly GCA_046704965.1 of Binataceae bacterium (SeqCode). Lineage (GTDB taxonomy): Bacteria > Desulfobacterota > Binatia > Binatales > Binataceae > DTIX01. The sequence goes on along the minus strand of JBJKQX010000545.1, from coordinate 2,599 downwards.
TCCGAACGGTCCGATACTTGCGTATGTAGTGACTGTGCAGGACTGGCGCGCGTCACAATAAGCTGTTGATTGCCGTTGCGCGCCCGCCCGGGAGGAGAAGGTGGCATCGTCAACGTCGCCCGGCATCTCGCAACTTCTCGAGGCAGAAAAGAAAGCCGACGAGATTACGCGTCTAGCCGGCGAGGAAGCCGAGCGTGTCGTGTCGGATGCTCGCAGGCGCGCCGAACAGATCCTTGCCGGTGAAGGCGCCGGAGCGCGCGGAAACCATGAAGCCGAGCGTACAAGGCAGGAGGCGGAGGACGAAAAGACCCGGATAGCGCGCGAAGCCGAATTGCGCATCGGTGAAATTCGAAAGCGCGCCGAGGCCAGGCGTGCCGAGGCCGTGAAGCGTCTCGTACGGGCTCTGTTCGGTCGATCATGATTCTCAAGACGGCCCGCTACTCGCTGCCGATCGCAAGAATCCGCACCTCGTTAAGCGATTTGCTGGATGCGCGGGAGTACCGGATGCTGGTGCATGCCGCGAGCGTCGACGAGATGTTGGCCGCCCTCAAGACCACCGGTTACGCTGAGCCGCTTCGAGGCGAGACGGCAGGGTTTGCCGTCGCGGTACGCCAGTATCGACTCTCCAAGGCCGAACGACTGATCGGTTCGTTGCCGGTTCGCGCACGCACTCTCTGCCGGCGCTTTCTCTCGCGCTTCGAAGTGGACGCACTCAAGGTCATCCTGCGCGGAGTCAGCGCCGCGGTCGCCCCTCGCCAGGTGCTTGCGATGCTGCAACCGATGCCGACCAGGTCAATTCTTCCTGTCGATCGCTTGCTGGCCTCGAAAACCCTTGAAGAAGCCGCCGAGGCGCTCGCTGCAACGCCATACTTCACCCCCGTCAGAGAAGGATTGCGAAGCAGTGAAGCGGAATCCGACCACGCGCCACGAGCAAACGCGCCGGGTACGCTGCTCGCGATCGAAAACCGTCTCGACCGATGGTTTCTCTCGCGACTGGTTGATGCAGGCAGGGTCTTCTCGGGCCGCGAGGCTCGAATCACGGAGCGCCTCGTCAATGTGATCGTCGACGTCACGAATATACTTTGGACCGAGCGACTGCGTAGAACGTTTCGTCTCTCGCCCGAGGAAGCTGCGAGTCGTCTTTATCCGGCCGGCCATTACTTTGATGACGTCGGAAAGCGGATGGTTCTTGCAAAGTGGGACGGCGAGGGACCGCCGCCTTTCGTCGCGACCGATCTTGAGGAAAGCGCTTCGACGCTGCGCGTCTCGATGATGCGGGTTCTCGCGCGCGAGGCCCACCGTCCGCTGTTCGCGATACCGTTCCAGGCGGGAGTGCCCTTGGCCTATCTCGTCCACGGCGAACTCGAAGTCGCCGACCTCGTTGCGCTTCACGAGGGCAGGCGATGGGGCAGGGACCCGATGCAGCTTGCCGACGAGCTGATTCGATTTCACGGAACCTCTTTGGCGGGAGGCGAAATTGCTTAGACCGGTTCAGCTCGTTCGCGTGGACATGTACGTGATGGAGGCGCGAGTCGCGCGGGTTACCTGGACCCTTGCGCGGCTCGGCCTGCTGCATCTGGTCGACGTGCGAGAGGCGAGCGCCGCGGCGCAGCCGTTGCGCGATGTCTCGCAACTCGAGACGGAGCGTCGGTACGCGTCAATTGTCGAGCGCGCGAGGCGGTTGATGGAACTGCTTGCGCTTGCTTATGAGCCGCTTGGCCTTCCCGTTGAAAGCATCTCGGAAACGGAATTTGAGAACCTTGAAAAAGAACTGGCTTCGCTCGAAAAGACGCTGCCGCCCCTATACGACCGGATGCGGCGGCTAAGGGAATCGCGTCCCACACTTCAGCGCCACGTGATGCTCTTGCGGATGCTCGCCGATGCCGCGATCGAACCCGCGCATCTCGGAAAATCCGGGCGTCTCTCAATTCGGGTTGGTATCATCCCGGCGCAACGAGTCGCTTCAGCCCGGCAGCAATTCCAATCGCTGCCCCATCTGCTCCAACTTCTTGGCGAAGTGGAAGAAGGCGTCGCGGTTCTGGTTGCGTTCTTGAGCGCCGAGCGCGAACGGGCGGAAGAGATTCTTCAAACCGCGAAGTTCGAGGAGCATCCCGTTGGGGGCGAGCCTGTCGCGCAGGCTCTCGACGCTGCCGAGCGTGAGGAAAAGGAGAACGACGCTCGTCTCGATGCGGCCCGCGAAACCGTCAGACGCTCGGCAGAACAGGCACGGCTGCCGCTTTCACTGATTCGGCGCAAGGCCGAAATCGCGCTCGGTCTGACTCGGGCACGGCGTCATTTCGGGCGCGTCGGCCATACCATCCTTATTTCCGGATGGGTGCCTAAGTTGGAGGTCGAAAAGGTACGTGAAGAAGTCGCCCGGGCAACTGAAGGCGCCGCCTACATGGAGATTATCGAGCCCGGCGACGTGCGCGAAGTGGCGGCGGGGACGCTCAGGATACCGATTCTGTTCAGCAACCCGCTCTTTCTGAAGCCGTTCGAGAGAATCACAGCGGCCTACGGCGTGCCGCGTTACGGCGCGGTTGAACCGACGGCTTTTCTGGCGATCAGCTGCCTCATCATGTTTGGCGTGATGTTCGGA
>JBJKQX010000544.1:0-9437 GCA_046704965.1 Binataceae bacterium (SeqCode) | reverse complement strand
GTACGGGACCGAACTGCTGTGGGCGTCAGGCTTGGGGCGTCCTGAGTATTACTTCCACTACGACCGTCTGCGCGATAACTTTAATCCAAACCTGCTTAACTTAACCAAGGCTGGAATTGTCTATTCCAACTTCGTCACGACCGTGTCACCGCATCATACATGGGAGGTACTCAATACCGATCAGAACTGTGGTCTAGGACACACTCTCTGGATACATCGAGGCAAGTTCGGCGGTGTGCGGAACGGGGTCGATTACGACATGTGGAATCCCGAGATCGACACTCTGATTCCGCGACGCTATGACGTCGAGTCGCTGAATTTCAAGTACGAGAACAAGCGGGTGTTGCGTGAGCGATTCTGGCTTCGCGACGAGTTCAAACCGATCGTTGCGTACGTGGGCCGCCTCGACGGTCAAAAGGGCGTGCACCTGGTGCGACATGCGTTATTCTACTCATTGTGGAACGGCGCCCAGTTCGTATTGTTGGGGCCCAGTCCGGAACCGTCGATCAACGGCTACTTCTGGCACCTCAAGGGCTATCTGAACGATAGTCCCGATTGTCATCTGGAGTTGCGTTTCGATACTGAACTTGCCCATCTGATTTACGCGGGCGCGGATCTACTGGTGGTGCCGAGCAATTACGAACCATGCGGGCTGGTGCAGATGATCGCGCTCAGATACGGCACGGTTCCAATAGTGCGGGGTGTCGGCGGCCTGGCTGATACCGTTTTTGATCGCGACTATTCCGAGTGCCCCTATGAGCAGAGGAATGGTTACGTGTTTGGCAATCCCGATTACGCCGACATCGAGTGGGCGCTTCGACGAGCCTTGGGACTGTGGCGCTCTTATCCGGAAGAATTCCGAGCGCTGATGATGAATGGGATGCGTTACGATTACTCGTGGAAGTATCCAGGTCAAGACTACCTGAACATCTACGAGTATATCCGGTACAAGTAGGTGTGAACGAATTCACCGATTGGGCGAAGGAGAGCAACGGAATGAGCTATCTTCCTGAGTATATCGACGGATTGCCCAATATTTGCGGGTCAGAGCCGATAGTGGAGCAGGCGGTTCAGCGGGACCGATCTAAGAAGGTATTTTCTGGTGAGGGCCGCGTGGATTTCGATCGGATTCGAAGTGCGGCGGCGATTGCGCTCCATATGCATCAGCCGCTGATTCCGGCTGGAGGGGCTGATCTTCGAACTGCGGCCATGATCGGCAATCTCAAGTACATGATGGACAACCCGGATGTCGGAGATAATCACAACGCGCCGGTTTTCCACTGGTGTTACAAGCGTATGGGCGAATTCATCCCGCAACTGCTTGACGAGGGCAAGGAACCCCGCGTGATGCTTGATTACTCGGGCACATTGCTGCACGGCTTGCGCCAGATGGCCCTTAACGATGTGTTCGACAATTTGAGACGGATTACCTGCGAGCCGGCGTATCGTCGCGCGGTCGAATGGCTGGGCGGAGCCTGGGGGCATCCGGTGGCACCCTCAACGCCGGTGCAGGACTTTCGGCTGCACGTGAAGGCGTGGCAGCACCATTTCGCCGCTATCTTCGGGCTGGAGGCGCTCGGCAGGGTGCGCGGATTTTCGCCGGCTGAGATGGCGCTGCCCAATCATCCCGACGTCGCATACGAGTTTGTGAAAACCCTTCAGGAGTGCGGCTACGAGTGGGTGCTCGTGCAAGAACACAGCGTTGAGCAGACCGAAGGAAGAGCTCCCGAGCAAAAGCACCTACCCCACCGGCTCGTGTGCAGGAACTCGGAGGGCAAGGAAGCCAGCATAGTCGCGATCATCAAGACGCAGGGCGGCGACACCAAGCTGGTCGGGCAGATGCAGCCTTATTATGAGGCGAAGGGACTTTCGCGCTGGAAGCTGGACGGCAAGTCGGTGCCACCGCTGGTTAGTCAGATCGCCGACGGCGAGAACGGCGGCGTGATGATGAACGAGTTTCCGCCGAAGTATTTCGACGTGGTTCGGGAATGCTCGGGTTCTGATACTCCTCTGATTAACGTCACAGAGTATCTGGAGCACATTTTCTCGCTGGGCGTGAAGGAACAAGATCTGCCTGTCCTGCAGCCGCTGTTCCAGAAACGGATCTGGGACCGGTTCAAGCCGGGTGACGGGGCGGAAAGGCTCGGCAGGGTTGTCGAGGAGCTAGGCAAAGAAGACTCACGCTTTCACGTCGAAGGTGGGAGCTGGACCAACAACATCTCGTGGGTGAAAGGTTATGATGCGCTGCTTGCTCCTATGGAGCGAGTCAGCTCTCTCTTTTACGAAAAGGTCCTCAAACCAGGGTTGCCGAGCGATGAGCATCGCTATCGCAATGCATTGTTTCACCTGCTTGCCTCACAGACGAGTTGCTACAGGTATTGGGGACAGGGGACGTGGGTCGACTATGGACGCGAGATTTGCCGGCGCGCCACTGAGATTCTGAACCACGACTTCTGAATACGTATGCCATGCGGTGCGACTAAATACCCGTTCTTGCCAGAGTCGTCACCGTGTCGGCACTGTATTTCGACGCCGGAGGCTGGCCGGTTCTCTCCGGCACCAAGTCCCGAGGGAAATATGAAAACCCAGAATGAAAACGTTAGGGCCGCGCCTGCTCGGTATCTGCCACGGGAACTGCCTGCAGGTCTTGAGGCACTAAGAGACTTAGCCCTCGACATGCGCTGGAGTTGGAATCATGAAGCCGACGCGCTTTGGGAAAGGGTGGAGTTTGAACTCTGGGAAGCAACCGGTAATCCTTGGCTTATTCTTCAAACCGTTTCACGCGCGCGGCTTGACGAACTGGCACGTGACCAAGCTTTCATGGCGGAATTGCGGCGCCTCCAGGAATCGAGGGAGCGATATCTGCAACGGGAATCGTGGTTTAGTACGGTCGGCGGCGCCGTGGCGCTCAAGCCAGTTGCCTATTTCAGTATGGAGTTCGGCCTCAGCGAGGCGCTGCCCATATATGCAGGCGGTTTGGGAATCCTGGCAGGGGATCATCTCAAGACCGCTAGCGACCTGGGCGTGCCACTCAATGGTGTCGGTTTGCTATACCAGCAGGGTTACTTTCGCCAAGCGATCGGCACCGACGACAACCAGGTAGCAGTCTATCCCTACAACAATCCAGCGATGCTGCCGATAGCGCCGGTGCGTGACGCGGCGGGCGAATGGCTGCGCGTGACCGTGGAACTGGCCGGAAGGCGAGTTTATCTGCGCGGCTGGCAGGTCAGGGTAGGAATAGCCACGCTCTACCTGCTCGACAGCAATGACCCACTTAACCTCCCTGTGGATCGGGGCATTACCGGAGAACTTTACGGCGCGGGAAAGGAAATAAGGCTTCAACAGGAGATAGTGCTTGGTATCGGCGGTTGGCGGTTACTTCGCGAGCTGGGAATCGATAGCGACGTCTGCCATCTAAATGAGGGTCATGCGGCCTTCGCATTACTTGAACGTGCGCGCGATTTCATGGTCCGCAGTGGCCAGACCTTTCCGGTTGCGCTGCGATGCACGCGCGCGGGAAACATTTTCACTACACATACTTCCGTCGAGGCCGGCTTCGACCGTTTCACACCGGAACTAATAGGAGCCTACTTCAACGACTATGCGAAAAGCTGCGGAATCGGCTTCGATGAGTTTCTGGCTCTCGGCCGCGCCAACCCCCGTGATTCCAGGGAAGCTTTCAACATGGCCTATCTGGCGATGCACGGATGCGGGAAGGCGAATGCCGTGAGTAAACTGCACGGGCGGGTGAGCAGGCGAATCTTTCAGCCGCTTTTTCCGCGTTGGCCAGAGACGGAAGTTCCCGTCGACTCCGTCACCAATGGTGTTCACGTCCCATCCTGGGATTCGGCGGCCGCGGATGAATTCTGGACCGAGAGCTGCGGAAAAAGTCGCTGGATTGGAACCCTTGAAGAAGTCGAGCAAATCATCTCGCAAGCGGGCGACGAGGCTTTCTGGACTCTACGCACGAGCAGCAGACGGGAGCTTGTCGATATCATTCGGCGGCGCGCTGCACGTCATCAAGCGGAGTTGGGAAAGGGAGCCCTGCCCACCGAGCATCTGGATTACAACGCGCTTACCCTCGGGTTCGCACGCCGGTTTGCAGCTTACAAGCGTCCCAACCTGCTACTCCACGATTCCGAGCGACTTACTCGCATGCTTATGAACCGCGACCATCCCGTTCAAGTGATTGTAGCCGGCAAGGCGCACCCGGCCGATGATGAGGGCAAGCGGATGGTCAAACAATGGATCGACTATGCACGGCGGCCGGAGGTGCGGGGCAAGGTTGTGTTTCTGGAAGATTATGACTTGGCGCTTGCCGCCGAACTGGTGCAGGGTGTCGACCTGTGGATCAATACGCCCCGTCGTCCTTGGGAAGCCTGCGGCACCAGCGGGATGAAGGTGCTGGTCAATGGCGGGCTCAATCTTTCGGAACTCGACGGTTGGTGGGCCGAGGCTTACACCCCGGAGGTGGGATGGGCTCTCGGCGACGGGCGGGAACACGGTAGCGACCCAGACTGGGATGCCCATGAGGCGGAGGAACTCTACCGCGTTCTGGAGCAGGATGTTATACCGACATTTTACGATCACGATGAGCGCGGAATCCCGGTCCGGTGGGTTGCCAAGGTCCGGGCCAGCATGGGTTCGCTAGCACCGCGCTTCTCGAGCAATCGCATGGTTCGGGAATATACCGAACGGTGCTACCTCCCAGCAGCCGACAGCTACCGGCGCCGTGTCGGTCAGCAAGCAGCTCTGGCCGGCGAGATAGAGCAGTGGAAAAAATCACTCGATACCCACTGGCCGGAACTTCACTTTGGAAATTGTTACGTAGAAGATATCGGCGAGCAGTACGTCGTACGTGTGCAAGTTTATCTCGGCGCAGTGAATCCCGAGTCAGTTGCAGTGGAACTTTACGCGGATGCGACTGATGGTTTCGAGCGGGCGCGCATCCCAATGGAACGGGGCGAAGCTCTCGCCGGCGCGGATAACGGAAGAATCTATCAGGCGATGCTCGGAAAAGATCGGCCTGCCGATCATTACACGGCGCGTATGGTTCCTCGCCATCCGGACGCGATTGTTCCATTGGAAGTGCGAGAAATACTCTGGGCTCGGTGACTTGAACCTATCTCGCGAGAAAAGCCGCTGCGAGTCCCCTCAGAGTTGCCGCGCTATCAGGCTGGCAACGTCAGCCAGCCGACACGCATAGCCCCATTCGTTGTCGTACCAGGAAAAGACCTTTACCATCCGATTGTCGAGCACCTTGGTAAGCATCGCGTCGAAGACGGACGAGTGCGAATTGCCGCTAAAATCCGTCGAAACCAGCGGTTCTTCACAGTATTCCAGGATGCCCTTCAGTTCGCCGTCTGCCGCTCGCTTCATTGCGGCATTGACGGTCTGTTCGTCCACGTCCTTCTCGAGAATCGTGGTGAGGTCAACGATCGACACATTGGCGGTCGGAACGCGGACCGCCATGCCATCGAGTTTGCCCTTTAGTGCAGGCAATACGAGCCCGATCGCCTTGGCTGCTCCGGTTGAGGTGGGAATCATCGAAACCGCAGCTGCCCTCGCGCGACGCATATCCTTGTGCGGACCGTCTTGCAGCATCTGGTCGTTCGTGTAGGCGTGGACGGTCGTCATGAAACCGTGCACGATGCCGAAGTTGTCCTCAAGCACTTTCGCGATCGGCGCGAGGCAGTTGGTCGTGCACGAGGCATCGGAAACAACATGATGGCGCTGTGGATCGTACGCTTCCTCGTTGACTCCCATGCACAATGTCGCGTCCGCGCCTTCGCCCGGCGCGCTTATGAGAACCTTGCTGGCACCGGCCGCGAGATGCTTTGCGGCTTTTTCGCGTGTGCGGAATTTTCCGCTCGACTCGATGACAAGTTCCACGTCGAGCTGTTGCCACGGCAACTTGGCCGGATCGGGCTCGGCCAAGATCTCAATCGCCCTGCCCGCCACAAAAATCCAGTTGTCCTCGACCTTCACTCCGTATCTGAGAACGCCATGGACAGAGTCATGCTTCATGAGATGGGCGAGGGTAGAAGCATCGGCCAGATCATTTATCGCCAGCAGCTCGAGCTCAGGGTGGTGAAGTGCGGCCCGCAGGAACATGCGCCCGGTGCGGCCAAAACCATTGATTGCGACCTTGGTGGGCATTGTTGGATCCTCTCGAGAATGAAAACAACCGACGCATTCTCTATGCCAATCCGATTCGCTTCTGTAGCGGCTTGTATCGGATGAAATCTGGCGCCCTAGGCAGCAATGCTTTGCACAAGGAATGTTGCGCTTGGGCCCAAGTAAGGGTTTAGCTAGGCCGAATGGCGATTCCCACAGGAGAATTGCCAAACGCCCCTTTGGCGGGACCCGATGCTAAGACGCTTAAAACCGCTTTTTGGAGCCTTGTCTCCCGGCGCCATAGGGATGGAAAGCGCCCGGTGCCATTTGGGGACCGCCTAAATCGGCCCCCTCGATGCAAAGTCGGAGTTAGTACAATTCTGCAGTGTCGAGCGCTCTCCCGTTGCCGTCCTCGCCACCGACTATCAGTACCTGACCGCTGGGAAGCAGCGTTGCCGTGTGAAAGTGCCGCGCGACAACCATATCGCCCACCCGTACGAATCTGCCGGCCCCTGAATCATAAACCTCTGCGGTCCTAAGCGGACCGCGCGTGTCGAATCCACCCGCGATGAGAACGTCGCCGTTGACGAGAAGGGTAGCTGTATGGGCAGCGCGGGGAAAATTGATGGCTCCAATTGGCATCGCTTGATCCGTCGTAGGATCGTAAAGATGCGCCGCCCCTAGAACACTCCCGTCGCCACCACCGGCGATAAGAACCATGCCATTAGGCAACACGATGGCCGGGTGCAGAATGCGCACGCCAAAGCGTGCCTTCGACGCGGTGAACATATCGGTCAAGGTGTCGTAGAGCTCCGCGTCCGGGCCGGCTGCCGCACCGGTGTCCTGGCCGCCGACAATCAGAACCTTGTTGTTGGAGAGCGCCGTTCCCGTATGGTTAGCGCGAGCGGAAATCATCCTCGAAGCAACGATGAAAGCGCTGCTCTGAAAGTGATACAACTCAGCCTCGGCAACCTTGGCGTTGTTGGAGCCTATACCGCCGCTTATCAGAACACTTCCGTCAGCCAACAAGGCGTCGGCGTGATCGGCTCGCGCGTAAAGCATAATTGCTTTAGGATAGAACCTGCGAGTTGCCGGGTCGTAGATTTCGGTACTCTTGAGCACCGCCCCATTTAGTCCCTGTCCGCCCGCGAGCAGCACCCTGCCGTCTGGCAGCAAGGCAGCCGTGTGGTTCTCTCGCGGGCTGCTCATCGCAGGCAGGGGCCGAAAGATGTCGCCTGCCGGATCGTAGATTTCTGCTGCGGCAAGAGGGAGACTTCCATCTCTGCCACCTGCTATCAAAACATTGCCGTCACGTAGAAGCGTCGCAGAATGTTCGAGCCGGCCCACCCTCATGCGGCTCGCGACGCGCGTAAAGCCACCCACGATAGCCATCCTGTACCCCCTTGGCAATTAGGCTACGCCGGCGCACAAAATATGACAAGTAGTAGGCATGCATCTAAATGTTCGAGGTTGTCGCCGCCGGCAAGAATCTGGGAGTTTTACCAATAGATGCTTAGGTATTGATAATGAGTCTGATTAAGTCCTATTTTCAGGTAGAATTTCGCGGAGTTGAAGTTTAGCCAACTTGTTGGGTTGCAGCAGGTGGTGTGGCGGAAGTTGCAAATGGGGGCCACACATGAGCGTAAGCGAGAGCGCATTATCGAGTAATCAGAGTTCAGAGTTCCCTCAATCGGAACTTCACGTTATCTCACCTATTCTGTCAGGGATCGCTGCAAGGCGGACCGAAATCTTGGGGCGATGGTGGGACGCTTACACGGAGCGTTTTCACGGCGCTCAGACCCTTTCCCATTCGGAATTCAACCAGGCAATGGGTTCGGCCATTGATACGATGGAAGAGGTCCTTGGTGGCGACCTCGACGACTTCGATTCGAAGGTACGGCGGCGCTGGTACAGCCTTGCGAGGCGTGGACTTCCTTTTGCTGAAGCAATGGTGATGGTCCAAGCTTCGGAGGAAAACGCATTTTCTGTTCTCGGGCCTAAGTTGTCCAATGGCACGCCGACCTATCCATTGCTGCACTCGTACGCACATGGATGCATTCCTTTGATTGCCGAAGCCTATATGCAGGCAAGACTGGCGGAAGGCTGGGACAGGCCGTCTTCCGAGCCGCTACTGACCAATGGCGCTTTTCATGGTCTGATCGGAAGCAGTGCGTCTATGCAGCGTCTGTATGGCCTAATTGAAGCGGTCGGCCGGACGGCCTCAACAGCTTTGATCCTTGGCGAAACGGGAGTCGGCAAGGAGCTGGTGGCACGGGCGATCCACGAATGCGGTCGCGGCGCCGATGGTCCATTCGTGGCGGTAAACTGTGCGGCACTTCCGGGACACCTGATCGAAAGCGAGCTTTTCGGGCATGTGCGTGGCTCATTCACGGGCGCGGATGCGGATGCGCAGGGGCTGTTTCGAGCGGCCCACCGTGGAACCTTGTTCCTCGATGAGATCACGGAAATGAACTTGTCCGCGCAAGCACGGCTGCTGCGCGCCATCCAGGAAAGAACGGTTCGTCCGGTTGGTTCCCTGCAGGAATTTCCCGTTGATGTGCGAATAATTGCTTCCACCAATCGCGACCCCCAAGAGGCCATAGCCAACCGCCATCTACGTGAGGACTTGTACTACCGACTCAATGTTGCCCCGTTGCAGGTGCCGCCGCTTCGTGAGCGCAGCGAGGATATCGAACCCCTGATGCGGCACTTCATAAACCTGTTCAACAAAAGGCTGGCGCGTTCAGTCCCGGTCATTGGGGTCAGCAAGCAGACAACGAAAGTGGTGGTATCGTATGTATGGCCGGGCAACGTACGGGAGCTCGCCAACGCGATAGAATCGGCATTGACTTTCTGCAGGTCCAACATCGTCAGGCTTGGCGACCTGCCCAAAACAATCGTTCCTCGACCTACCGAAGCGCGGACACCTAGTAGTGAGCTTGTGAGTATTGCGGAAGCGGAGTGTGAACTTGTTCGGCGCGCTCTCGACGCAACCAACGGCAACATATCAGCCGCCGCACGCTTGCTTGGAATAACGCGAAAAAGGCTCTACGCGCGGATCGTCCGCTATGACCTGCCCTGCTAGTGTGGTGTCCCGTAATTAACTTGCATAATACTTGCTTGCATAGTCGGCATCATTCCCGTTTAAGGAGAGGTGCCGATGGCAGTTGGTCGACCCAAGGTGGAGCTGGTGTTGAGCGCGGAGGAGCACGCGCAGGTCTCTGGCCTGGCCGCGTCGCGCAGCTTGCCGCACGCGATGGTGACGCGCGCGAAGCTGGTGTTGTGGGCGGCGGCGGGCGAGAGCAACCGCGCGATTGCCG
>JBJKQX010000543.1:0-2725 GCA_046704965.1 Binataceae bacterium (SeqCode) | reverse complement strand
ATTCAACTCCCAATTCTGTTTGATATTGATCTGCTGATTTGCATCCCTATTCACGCCTCGCGCGGAACAACGCGGTCCGTTTGAAGCAAAGCCGCGCTGAAGAATTCGCCACCGAGGCGCACTCGGGCGCACGTATCAACTTATTTATCCCGCAGAAATGGCGCATGCAGTGAAATCACAAACACTTACGCGAGACCTGAAGTGAGACTCTTTAGTTATTGCCTGTTCGCGAGTCCTTCACCGTAGGTACCATCCACGGGCATCGACTTTGACACTCTAGCACATGACCCGCACAACAGTTGTTCCAAATTCGGACGACCCGTGCCTGAGTTTCTTGTGCGGCGCTCCCACAAAAGCCGGCAAGTCACCGGCAACACGTGCGTTTGATTTCGGGGACGATTCACGCGACCGTACGGGTTAGTCGGTCCATTTCAATGACATAGATCCATTCCCCAGACTCGAAGGATTCTCGAGAAACGAGACTGGGTCTCGAAGATCGCTGAATGACCGCGAGCGGGGGACGAGGCGGCAGGATCACGCGGTTCGGCTCGTGCAGGCGGGTCCTGCCTGTCTGACCGGCCCTCAGAGCCGCCCGCGGCGGGCCCATTCCTGCGGCTGTGCGAGCCCCGATCCGGCCACGAGGGCAAGGAGCGCACGCAGGTGCAATGACTTCGCAGGGCCGATTATGTAGGGAGATTCATCACGAACGCGCATCTCCCGTTCCCCGTCGGCAAGTGATGACTCAACTCGTTGGAGGACAGGGGGCGCAGTCGTTCCTGAGATTACTGGACGGCTATCTGTGAGTTGTGACTCAGAGCCGCATGCAACAATTGAAAGAGAAATCCTTCAGTGCGGGTAGCGCCCGCATACGCATAACCGCCCCGCGCGCATGTGTCTCGATCATATCGACCCGTTGCTTCACGCCCGCTGCCGCGCGTCAGCCGGTTCCAGCCACACAACGAGCCGCCCGAGGAGGTCGGCGGCATCTGCACCGACTCTCCTCGGGCGAACGAGGTCTTAGATCATCGCTCAATCGACCCGGCTGTCACCTCAGGGTACTGTTGGCAGAAGCAACGTCCGACTGCAGTCGCGACACCGCCGCTCCGGCGTCTTGGATATACCCATTCGCCACTTTCACCATTGCCGGTGTGGGTGGCACGAGCGCAAAGCTCACTTGGCCGAAAATTGAGCTCAGCCATGAGCGCAGGCGAGGAGGATAGACCAGGCCGCCTTCACCAGACTGGATCTTGAGATCCACGAAATCGTTTATGTCGTGGTTCAAGTGCTCCAGCGCCGATCGCGCCCGGCCGCGGGATACCTTCCCGTCAGCGACCGCCTTGTGAAGCGCTGCGCGCGCTGCAATCGCCTTGTTCAGGTTCGAATTGAGCCGGTTCAACGCGCCATGGATGCGCATCAGCAAATTGAACCGCTGCTGCAGTTGCGCTTGAGTCGTATGCAGGGTCGGGTCCAGTTTGACCGTGAACGACTGCGTCTGCTTGGCATGGCCATAGGTCAGCGTTGCATAGTACGTGCCAGGCACCACTTCCGGACCCACAGGCACGGCGGCAGAGAAGAAAGAATTGTAGATGCCCTTCACCTGGGCCGCAGTCGGGTATCTCAGATTCCACTGGAAGCGGTTCATGCCGGGCTTGACCGCCGTCGCTCTCTTCGCCCGCTGCTTGCGCGCCATGGCCGGGTTGTGCGAAAGCGGCTTCGGCTTGCCCTTCGCCTTCAAGTGCAGGGTGAAGCTGCGGATCAGCTTTCCGTCCGCGTCGGTGAAGCTCAGCTTGACCGGCGTGTGGCCGTTGTAGTCGGCCGGCAGATGGAAGAATACCGTCGCTCCGGGCGCGAGGTTTTGCCCACCCGATCGGCCCGCACCGAATCCGAACAGACGGCGCGTGACCAGCCAGGTCTGCTGTGGCTTGAACAGGTGGGGCGCCTCGCGGCCCACAGTCACGGGCAGCTGCTCGAGGAACTGCAGGTTATCCAGCACCCAGAAGCCGCGCCCGAAGGTGGCGAGCACCACCGAATGCTGCTGGGGCTGAATCTCCACGTCATCCACCCGAACGGCCGGCAGGTTCAGGCTCAGCGGCTGCCATCGTTGGCCGCCGTCGAGGCTGAAGTACACCGTCGCGCTGGTCCCTGCGATCAGCAGATTCGGATCGTCCGGATCCTGGCGCACGCTCTCGACGTACTGGTCCGAGGGCAGTCCGGTGGTGATCTTCGTCCAATGCTTGCCGTAATCGGTGGTCTTGTAGACGTAGGGGTGGAAATCATCCCAGTCGTACCGGCTCGCCGAGAGGTAGGCGGTGCCCTTGCGGGTATGCGAGGGCTCGATGCAGGTGATCGTCGACCACTTCGGCAGCATTGGCGGGCGCACCTGGCTCCAGTGTCCGCCGCCGTTGGTGGTGACATACACCAGGCCGTCATCGGAGCCCGTCCAGATGACATTGTCCGACAGCGGCGAGAAGGCGATCGAGGAGATCGTGTCGAACATTTCCTCACCGGTCACATCCGCGCTGATCGGGCCGCCCGGCCGCGCCTGCTTGCTCTTGTCGTTGCGCGTGAGGTCCGGGCTGATCAGCTGCCAGTGGATGCCCTGGTCGAGGGTCTTGAACACCACGTTGCCCCCCATCAGCAGCTCCTGGGGGTTGCCGGGCGCGAACACCACGGGATGGTGGTTCCATCCGAAGCGATATTTGATCTTCGATCCCGCAAGGCCGAA
>JBJKQX010000542.1:0-3559 GCA_046704965.1 Binataceae bacterium (SeqCode) | reverse complement strand
GCGTTCCGGTTGTGGTCGACCTGGCCGCGATGCGCGACGCGATCAAGCGCCTGGGCGGCGATCCCGCCCGCATAAACCCGATTCAGCCCGCGGATCTGGTCATCGATCACTCGGTGCAGGTCGACGTGTTCGGCGTTCCGACGGCTTTCGCCGACAACGCGCGGCTTGAGTTCGAGCGTAATCGCGAGCGCTACCTGTTCCTGAAATGGGGGCAGGGCACATTCGACGATTTTCGCGTGGTCCCGCCCGACACCGGCATCGTCCATCAGGTAAACCTCGAATACCTCGCCCACGTGGTGTTCACATCGAGGGACAACCAGGTCTATCCCGACACGCTGGTGGGCACGGATTCGCACACCACGATGATAAACGGTCTCGGGGTCGTGGGATGGGGCGTTGGCGGAATCGAGGCCGAGGCCGCGATGCTGGGTCAGTCGATGCCGATGCTGATACCGGACGTGGTGGGTGTTAAGTTCACCGGGAAGCTCAGCCCGGGCGCGACCGCGACCGACCTGGTGCTAACCGTTACGCAGCTGCTCAGAAAGAAGGGCGTGGTCGGCAAGTTCGTCGAATACTGCGGACCGGGACTGGGAAGTCTCTCGGTCGCGGACCGCGCGACTCTCGCCAACATGTCACCCGAATATGGCGCCACCATGGGATTTTTTCCGGTGGATGACCAGACGCTCGAATATCTGCGGCTCACCGGTCGCACCGAGGGTCAACTCAAGCTTATCGAGGCGTATACCAAGGAGCAGGGCCTGTTCCGGACGGCGGATTCGCGCGATCCGATATTTTCCGACCTGCTCGAACTCGACCTCTCAAGCGTTGTCCCCAGCATCGCCGGACCGCGCCGTCCGCAGGACAGGATTGCGCTCTCGTCCTCACGGGGCGAGTTTCGAAGCGCGCTTAGCAAGGAAGTCGCCGGCGACGGCAGCGTCAATCCCAAGGTGATCGAGCGGTTCATCTCCGAGGGCGGACCCAACAGTTCGGCAGCCGCTCAGCCGCTCAAGGAATCCGAAATCGGCGAGCTTGGCCGCAAGGTCGAGGTCAAATCCGGCGACACCCGCTTCACCCTCGCTCACGGCTCGATCGTGATAGCCGCGATAACCAGTTGCACCAACACCTCCAATCCCTCGGTGCTGCTAGGCGCGGGCCTCCTCGCCAAAAAGGCGGTAGAGCGCGGTCTTGGGGTCAAGCCGTGGGTCAAGACCAGTCTTGCTCCGGGATCGAAAGTGGTCACCGAGTACCTCAAGCGTGCCGGACTCACCGAGTATATGGAGCAGTTGCGTTTCCATCTGGTGGGCTACGGATGCACGACGTGTATCGGCAACAGCGGCCCGGTCGCCGATGAAATCGCAGCGGGCATCAAGGAGGATAACCTGGTCGCCTCGGCGGTGCTGAGCGGAAACCGCAACTTCGAAGGCCGCATCAACCCCGTCGTACGGTTCAATTATCTTGCGTCGCCGCCCCTGGTGGTTGCCTACGCAATCGCTGGCACGTTGGATATCGATCTGCAGAACGAGCCGCTCGGCACCGGGAAGGACGGCAAACCCGTCTATCTGCGCGACATTTGGCCGTCTGCCGACGAAATCCTCGAAGCCATCTCCAAATCGATCGACTCCGAGATGTTCCGAAGTCAGTACAGCGGAGTTTTTGACGGCGACGAACGATGGCAGGGGCTGGAGGCTCCCGGCGGCAGCCTGTTCGCCTGGGACAAAAAGTCCGAGTACGTGAAGGAGCCGCCGTTCTTCGAAGGGATGGGGCCCGAACCCGAACCGCTTGCCGATATCAGCGGCGCCCGCGCGCTTGCGGTGCTCGGCGACAGCGTAACCACCGACCATATCTCGCCCGCCGGCTCGATCGCTCCCGAGAGCCCGGCCGGAAAGTATCTGATCGCGCACGGCGTCGAGAAGAAGGACTTCAACTCCTACGGTTCGCGACGCGGCAATCACGAGGTCATGATGCGCGGTACGTTTGCCAACATCCGGCTGCGCAACCAGATGGTTCCGGGCGTCGAGGGCGGTTATACGGTTCATCTTCCCGACGGCGAGCAGATGACGATTTACGACGCCGCCATGCGCTATCGCGAAGAGGGCGTGCCGCTGGTGATTGTCGCAGGCAAGGAGTACGGCTCAGGTTCTTCGCGCGACTGGGCGGCCAAGGGCACCCAGCTTCTTGGCGTGCGCGCGGTAATCGCCGAGAGCTACGAGCGTATCCATCGCAGCAACCTGGTCGGGATGGGTGTCCTGCCGCTTCAGTTCATGCCCGGCGACAGCCGCGAAAAGCTTGGCCTTACGGGGCGTGAAACTTATGTGATCGAGGGTCTTTCCAAGGGATTGCAGCGCGCCCAGAAGCTGAAGGTTCGCGCACAGGCCGAAAACGGCACCACCACGGAGTTCGAAGCGCTCGCGCGTATCGACACGCCGGAAGATGTAGAATACATCCACCACGGCGGAATCCTTCCGTTCGTGCTGAGGCAACTGCTTCGCGCCTGACCCTGAACGTTTGCGAGCTGACCAAAACCGCCCGGAGCGCGCCACGCCCCGGGCGGTTTTCTTTTCGCTTGGAGATAGAGGATAGCGACCGTTAGGGATACGGCGAATACGACCGGCGGGTGATTTGAGACGGTCGCGCCTCAGGCTGCCATCGGCGAGGAAGCTTCGAGGCGGACGTTGGTGCCGCTCTTGCGCGAAGCGTAGCGTGAAAGCAATCGCACCACCGACGGTGTAACTTCGCCAATTGCCTCGGGGCGGAATCCCACCGTTTCGGCGCCGCGCGTGCGCATGATTCCGAGCATCGAGAGTCTGAGCAGCGAGGCGACAGCCTGACAGTAGCGGAAGCGCTCGAAGTCGAGCGGCGCCATCGCGTGATAAAGCGGTATATAGAGCGATGTGAAGGTCGCGCGAAGCGAGTTTCCAACCACGTTGTCACGCATCCATCGCGGACGCTCCAGAGCCGACGACGACAGGATGGCCGCGGTCATCGCGGCGTCCAGATGGCGGTCGCCTACGTCGGTGTTGACCCAGTCGATCACGCCGGTCACCTGAACTCCTCGCACCAGCACGTTCTGCGGATGGTAGTCCATATGCACGATGGATGAGGGCGCCTTTCGAAAATCAGGTGCGCGCGCCGACAGACGCCCGAGCGCGTCGCGAAGTCCGGGCAGAGGTCCGTCCTCGACCCGTTTCGCGATGATTCCCAGCAACCTGTCCAGCAGCGGCGCGTCTTCCGGAGTGCCGTCCAGTTTGTAGAAGCGCGAAATCTCGCTGAGCGCGCCCTGATTCGGGTCATATCTGTGCAGCCGCGTCTGGGCGCGCACGAAGGCCAGGAAGCCCAGGGAAAAGGTCTTGAACGCGTGGGGAAAGCTTCGCGCCGAGAATAACGGGCCTCCGGCAAGCCGATCCATCACGAGAAAAGGCGCACCGAGTGGTTCGTGCGAAGGCTCGTAGGCGTACGGATGCGGAACGCAGTAGCCGACTTCGGAAAGCTTCCGGATCGCAAGATGCTCTTGCCGGCCCTTGTTGTCCGCAAGTGCTCCCTGATAGAAGCGCAACACCAT
>JBJKQX010000541.1:0-16737 GCA_046704965.1 Binataceae bacterium (SeqCode) | reverse complement strand
CCCTGCGGGCGCGTTCGACGTCGACGGGGTCTGCCGGGGTGCGACTCAGGAACAGTTCAAGGTCGTAGTTGGTCTCGTCGCGCTTGCGAAGCGCATGACTCTTCACGTCGTAGCCCATCATCGAGGCGCTGGCGGAATTGGAAATGAGCGACTTGAGTTCCGCGGCGGGAATCTCGATCTCGAACACAAGCCGGGACGACGCAGCCTCTATTGCCGCGGGTATGCGGCGTCCGTCGGCCCCGACAAGTGCGCGATACGCGTGTGGGTCGTCGAGTTCGACCGACCCGCTCACCAACCCCTGACGAGAGAAGCCGGGGTTGAACACGGCGAGAACGGTCTCGCCGGCGTTCGTGGGAGCAAGCAGCGCCTTCGACGCTTCGCACACGACCGTCTCCGCCAGCATCGCGGCCTGATCGAACCGATAACGCATGTCGCGATGGACCTGGTCGACCGAGCATCCGCAGATGGAATCGTGCGGATGGTTCTGGAGTTCGGTCTTCCATCCGAGTTCCAGAAACCCTGCCAGACCTTCGCTGCGACCGCTCGCGTGAGCGAGCGCGGCAAGCGGACCGGCGTAGCGTTCGAGCGCGACGCTGTTGGCGAAGTCGCGCTGCTTTATCCAGGTTCTCGCGGAAGTCACGCCGGGCAGCAGATGGGTACGCATCGAGGAGCGCAGTTCGCCCCGATGGAGCGGCACGTCGTCGGACGGCAGCTCGGATACGCGCCCTGCGTACCCGGCCAGACTTCCGATTTCCATTGAGGGCGCGTCGGTCTGGCCCGCCTCGGCGATTCGCGAGACCAGGCGAGCGTCCGGGTGCGCATGGTCGTTGCCGTTCATAACCAGAACCGGCGCGTCGGCGGCGAATTCGCGCTCGCGCGCGGCTATCTCGTCAATCCGTCGCCGGAAGCTTTCTGTTGAGCCGAGCGCCAGATTGGACCCATTGGCGTAGCCGCGGGGCAGATACACGGTCAGAATCCGACTGCCGTCGAGCGCCTCCCAAACGAACCGGGTTCGATTAATGTCGGCGCCCACCCCGCGCCATACCAACGCGGTCTTGAATCCGAAGCCCGCCAGAATCTGCGGCATCTGGGCCACATGGCCGAACTGGTCGGGAAGATAGCCGAGTTGAAGCGCACCGCCGAAGTGGCGCGCCATCTCGGTCCCGAATTCCAGGTTGCGAATCAACGACTCGCCGCTCACCAGGAAGCTGTCCGCGAGAACGTACCACGGGCCGACGGCTATCTTCCCGCTTCGGACCAGCTTCGCGAGCCGTCGCGCGTTTTGCGGGCGCATTTCGAGATAATCTTCAAGAACGATGGTCTGACCGTCGAAATGGAAGTGCGGAATTGCGCCCGATTCGACCTCCGGCAGCATCGCGTCCGCCATCGCGACCAGTCGCGCCCGCATCTGCTGGAAAGGCTGGTACCACTCACGGTCCCAGTGCGTATGAACGACGAAGTAGAGCCGGTCCATGAATTTTCGGGATGTCGGCTGGCGCTACGCAGGGCGCCGCGGCACCAGTATCTTACGGCGCAGAACGAGCACCGTCTTGCCGTCCTGATTGAGTCCGTTGGTTTCGACGTAAACGATGCCGCGGTCGGGCTTGCTGCGCGAGGGTGTGACGTCCAGCACCTTGGTTTCGGCGTAAAGCGTGTCACCCGCAAAGGTCGGCGCGGTATGGCGCGCGGATTCGTATTCAAGGTTCGCAATCGCGCTCTCGCTCACGTCCTTGACGCTCATGCCGACCACGGTGGAAAGAACCAGCAGCCCGTTGACGAGGCATCGCCCATGCTGACTCTCGGCCGCGTATGCCGCGTCGAAGTGGAGCGGGTTGGTGTTCATCGTCATTAGCGTGAACCAGGTGTTGTCGAACTCGGTTACGGTTCGGCCGGGCCAATGCTTGAAAACCTGGCCGGGCGTGAAATCTTCAAGGTAGCGAGTCATAAAAGAGATGGTCCTCTGGTGGCCCGAATAATCGAAGCTCCACTTTGTTGCAATCGGACGCGACGTCGGTGGCGGCGGGACATAGTTGTGATAGGCTCGGCGATCGCATGAAAGAGCGTGAGATTTCAAAACTGCTGGTCGCAAACCGCGGCGAAATCGCACTGCGAATAATCCGCAGCGCAAAGGCGCTCGGTATCAGGACCGTCGCGGTGTTCTCGGAGGCCGACGCGCACAGCCAGCATGTCGCAACGGCCGATGAAGCAGTTCCGATCGGGCCCGCCGAGGCGGCGCAAAGCTATCTCAATATCGAGGCGATACTCGAAGCGGCGCGCGCCACCGGGGCCGACGCAATCCATCCCGGATACGGTTTTCTCTCGGAACGTCCCGAGTTCGCGCGGGCGGTCGCCGACGCGGGTCTGGTATTCGTCGGACCGCCGGCGGACGTGATGGCCGCGCTCGGGGACAAACTTTCCGGACGTCAGATTGCAGAGCGCGCGGGAGTGCCGGTGGTTCCCGGAGCGGAGACCGCCTCCGCGGGCGAGATTCGCGAGTTCGCGCGACGGGTCGGCTATCCGATTCTGATCAAGGCGTCGGCGGGAGGAGGCGGTCGCGGGATGCGTATCGTGGCCGACGAGTCGCAGCTTGATGCGGCGCTCGACGCCGGTTCGCGCGAGGCTCAGGCGGCATTTGGCGACGGTCGCGTGTTCGTCGAGAAGTATCTTGCACGCCCGCGCCACGTCGAGGTCCAGATTCTCGGCGACAGTCACGGCGGGCTTATCGCGCTTGGCGAGCGCGACTGCTCCATCCAACGCCGTTACCAGAAGATTATCGAGGAATCGCCCGCGCCGGGGCTTGCCGATTCGAGCCGGACACGGATGATCGAAGCGGCGCTGGCGCTCGGGCGGGCGTGCGGATACCAAAGCGCCGGGACGGTCGAGTTTCTGGTCGACGGCGGGGATTTTTACTTTCTTGAGGTCAATACGCGGCTTCAGGTCGAGCATCCGGTGACCGAGCTGCGTTTCGGATGCGATCTGGTCGCGGAACAGCTTCGTGTCGCAGCGGGCGGGCGCGTGTCCGAGATGACGGGTCCGACAGGATGCGCTATCGAGTGCCGGATAAACGCGGAGGACGCCCTACATGGTTTCCGGCCCGCCGCGGGAACTGTGTTGCATCTTACGCTTCCGGCAGGGCCCGGCGTGCGCTTTGACTCGCATCTGGAGCCGGGACTTGAAGTCGGAAGCAATTACGACAGCCTGCTCGGCAAGCTCGTCACGTTCGGAGCGACGCGCGAGGAGGCGCGGCGGCGGATGGTGGTCGCGCTTGGCGAATTCTCGCTGCTTGGCGTTACCAACACCGCAGGCTTCCTGCGCGACATAATCGCCAGCGAGCCGTTTTCGCGCGCCGACCTGTCGACGCATTTTCTGGAAGAGTTTTTCTCAGAGTGGCGTCCGGCCGAATCAGACGGTGCCGTGGCCGCGATGATCGCGGCGGCGATGGTGGAGCGCGGCGCTTTCGGTACGCGCAATGGTCGTGGGAAGCCGAGCGGCAAAGCTGCGGAGGCAGGATCGACTGCCGCTCGACGGTCGCCCTGGGATGAACTGCCGGGCTTCGAACTCTGGAGACCACGATGAAACTGAAACGGGCAGGCGACGGTGGCGAGTTCGAGGTTGACATCCTCGAAATAGAAGACGCGACGGTGCGCGCCCGTATCGACGGACGTGAGCTTAGCGTTTCGTTCGAGCTGATGGCCGACGGCGGGGCGCTGATCTCATTTGACGGACGACGCTACCGGGTTTTCGGCGCGAGGGTGCGCGACCGGATTCTGGTCGCGGCGGGTCCGATGGGTTTCGAGTTCCAGCGCGTCGAAGAAGGACGTTCCCAGGCGGGCAAGGGTCTGGCGACGCCGGAAGTTGCGGCGCCGATGCCCGGCAAGGTGCTGCGCGTTCTGGTCAGCGAGGGTCAGGAAGTCGAAGCGGGCGACGGATTGCTGGTGCTCGAAGCGATGAAGATGGAGACGACGCTTTCTTCTGAAACGCCGGCCCACGTCAAGCGAATACTGGTTGCCGAGGGACAGATGGTTGATCACGGAGCCGTGCTTATCGAGCTCAGCCCGTCTGCCCACGCTCCATCGCCTCACGAATCCGCGCCTCAAGATTCGTGACCCACTGGTCGAAGTCGGCCTCCTTATCGACGACTATTTCGAGCTTCCCATCCTTGCGGACCCTCACGCGTCCGGGGTTCTCGGGGCGAAGCGGGATCACGATCGCCTCGCGCGAGATACCCATCGGATCGATCACTTCGAAGATCCGTTCGATTTCCTTAAGCGATATCGCTTTCAGCACATCCGGCCTCTATCGTTTTCCATTTTTCACCTTCCACTTTTCATGGCCAATTCACCCGACCCTCTTTTACATAGGGGGCAAGCCGCATAACCTCAACATCAAGGAACTTTGGAACTTCCAACCAAGTCCAGTGCCGGGAGGAGCCCGTGTTTGGAACCATCAAAAAGGTAGTCAAGGATAAGGGCTTCGGCTTTATCGAACCCGACGACGGCAGCGACGAGGTTTTCTTTCATCGCTCGCGGCTTTCGCCCAAGGTTTACTTCGAAGACCTGAGAGAAGGCGACGAAGTTCAGTTCGACGTCCGTTCGGGCGAGAAGGGCAGGCAGGCGTTCAATCTGCGCACGCGCTAGCCGACAGGTGCGCGACGAGCCTGCGTCGCGTTTTATCGGCGCATCGCCAGAACCCGTTCAAAAATACGCTTTACGCGTGGGCTTAGCCGCGTGCGATTGTAGGCGTCGCCGAGTTTGCGAATGGCCTCGGCCTGGGTCGGGTAGGGATGGATTACGTCGGCGATGCGCCCGAGCCCAATATCGTTGGTGATAGCCATCGTGAGTTCCGAGATCATGTCACCCGCATGACTCGCCACGACCGTCGCGCCCACTATTCGATCGGTGCCCTTGCGCACGCGAACCTTCACGAAGCCGCCGTCCTGGCCGTCGAGTACCGCGCGATCGACGCCTGAGAGTTCCTGAACGAAGGTTGCGACTTCGACGCCTCGCGAGGCGGCCTCGCTTTCCGAGAGCCCAACGTGCGCAATCTCGGGGTCCGTATAGGTGCACCAGGGGATTGTCAGCGCGCTTGCGCGCGCGCGACCGAAGAAAAGCGCGTTGCGTATCACGATTCGCGCTGTCGCGTCGGCGATATGGGTGAACTTGTACGGCGAGGCCGCGTCGCCCGCAGCGTAGATATTTCGATTGGTAGTCTGAAGGTAGTCGTTGACCTCGATTCCGGTGCGCCGGTCATACTCGACACAGGCGGATTCAAGTCCGAGTCCTTCGACCATCGGGATACGGCCCGCGCCCACTATAATCTCGTCAACCGTCAGTTGTGTGCTTTTGCCCTCGCATTCGAGCGCGACCGTCTTCTCGGGTCCGCTTCGGTCGACTCCGACTATTCTGCATCCTTTGACCACCTGCACGCCGTCGCGCGCCATCGCCTGTTCGACCCTGAGCGCGGCGTCCGGATCGTCGCGAATGAGTATCCGGTCCGCGGCTTCGAGAATCGTCACCTCGGCGCCCAGACGCCGGAACACTTGGCCCAGTTCGCATCCGATCGGCCCCGCGCCTATCACCGCTTTCCGGCGCGGCAGTTCGGTCAGAGAGAAGACGGTTTCATTGGTCAGAAAACCGGCGTCGGCGAGACCGGGAATGGGTGGAGCGCCCGCGCGTGCGCCGGTTGCGATCACTGCACGGCTAAAACGAAGCCGCGCGTCGCCCACTTCGACTACGTCGCTTCCCGCAAAGCGCGCCTCGCCGATGAACACGTCAACGCCGAGGTTGCGAAAGCGCTCTGCCGAGTCGTTGCCCGCAAGCTCCGCCCGCAACCGTCGCATCCGATCCATCACGGCGGCGAAGTCGATGCTTACGTTGCCGGGAACCTGAATTCCCCAGCTTGCGGCGCCGCGCACAGTGGCTGCCACGCGCGAGGCGGCAATCAGCGCCTTCGACGGCACGCATCCGAAGTTCAGACAGTCCCCGCCCATCAGGTCGCGTTCGACCAGCGCGACGCGAGCACCAAGTCCTGCAGCTCCCGCCGCCGTCACCAGCCCTGCAGTTCCCGCGCCGATTACAACCAGGTTGTATCGCGGCGCAGGCCGTGGGTTGGTCCAGACGGACGGATGGACCGATTCGAGCAGGCGCCGGTTATGGTCGTCGAGTGGCGTGACCGCCAGTGCACCGTGTGCCATCCGGTTTCATCCTTCAGGTTTTTTCCTTGAGAATGCGCGACGCCATCCGTGCGATATACACGGTGACAGCAATTGTCGCGGCCAGGCCGAGCGCGTAAACGGCCCACTCGGCCGCGGAGCGCCCGCCCGCTCCGGGCGAAGCGCGCGCAAGGTCTCCGCCGAGCGAGCCGATATATACGTACATCAGAGTTCCCGGCAGCATCCCGAGCCACGAAGCCCAGAAATAATCGCGCAGCCGAACCGCAGTGAGTCCGAACGCATAGTTGAGCAGGTTGAAGGGAAAAATGGGTGACAGGCGCACCAGACCCACGATCTTCCAGCCCTCGCGTCCGACCGCCTTGTCGAAAGCCTTGAACCTCGGATATCCCGCGATGCGCGCTGAAACCCAATCGCGCGCCAGGTAACGACCGATCAGAAAGGCAGCAGTGGCGCCAAGCGTCGCGGCAATCGAGACATAAATCGTACCCCACAAAACGCCGAACACTGCCCCTGCTCCCAACGTCAGGATCGAACCCGGGATGAACGCAACCGCAGCGACGATATAGACGAGAATAAAAACGATCGGACCGAGCGGCCCCATGTGCTGAATCCGATCGAGTGCGTCGGCCAGACGCTCGGCCACTTGAAACTGGTGCGCGAGGATGACAATCGCGACCAGCACCGTCAGCCCCACGATCACTTTTGGCCGAACATACGACCCGATTCTGCTAATGCTCTCGCTCATCTGCCATTTACCAAACGCTCGGCGTCTCGTTTTGGTTCCA
Source organism: Binataceae bacterium (SeqCode) (assembly GCA_046704965.1). Lineage (GTDB taxonomy): Bacteria > Desulfobacterota > Binatia > Binatales > Binataceae > DTIX01. The sequence goes on along the minus strand of JBJKQX010000541.1, from coordinate 9,780 downwards.
CCTGTGTCGCTCGTCGCGCCCTGATCGACAGGATGCGGGTATGCCGCTCGGCGCGAGCCGATGATAAAGTGTCAGGCGATGGCCGTGCACGAACATCGCAAGCATTCGCGGACCAATCTGAAGGTTGGCGTGATAACCGCGAGCGACAGCCGCACTGAGGAAACAGACTCCAGCGGAAAGCTGATTCGCGAGATGCTTGAGGGCGCGGGGCATAGCGTCGTCTATTACCAGATTGTGCCCGATTCGGCAGACGGGATCGCCGCCACGGTGATCGAGCGGTTGCCGGCGCTCGACGCGATCATCGTCAACGGTGGCACCGGGCTCGCGCCGCGCGATTCAACAATCGAGGCGCTGAGACCGCTCCTGGAAAAGGAGATCGAAGGCTTCGGCGAAATCTTCCGGATGCTATCCTTTCAGGAGATCGGGGCTGCGGCGATGCTTAGTCGAGCGCTTGCGGGCGTGCGCGACGGTCGATTTATCGCGGCGTTGCCCGGTTCGACGGCAGGCTGCAGACTTGCGATGGAGAAACTTATCATTCCGGAGATAGGGCATATCGCCTACCTGCTCGGTCAATGAATCACGTGACGATCAGACTGTTTGCCACCCTGAGGGAACGCGCCGGAGCGTCTGAACTGGTGCGCGAATTTCCCGAGGGCGCCACGGTCGGCCAGGTGTGGGAGACGCTCAAAGACGAATTTCCCGCGCTGCGATCGCATCGCGACTCCGTCGGCTTCGCGGTCAATCAGGAATACGTTGCGGGTGACCATCCGGCGCATGACGGCGACGAAATCGCGTTCATTCCGCCGGTAAGCGGCGGAGCGGGCGACGCGGGCGCTCCTTGGGTAGCGGCGATTCGTATCGTGCGCGAACCGGTCGACGTGGCGGAACTTGAGCGCGCGGTCGGCGACCCGGCTGCCGGTGCCGTATGCACTTTCGCCGGCACGACCCGCAATGAGAACGCTGGCCGTAACGTAATCAAGCTGGAATACGAGGCGTACGAGGCGATGGCGCTCTCGGAGATGCGCAAGCTTGCCGAGGAGGCCGGTCGCCGATGGCAAATAGTGCGGATCGCGATTACGCACAGGATCGGCGTCGTGGAAATCGGCGAAATCTCTGTGGCAATCGCGGTCTCGGCGGCTCATCGTGCCGAAGCATTCGAAGCATGTCGTTTCGCGATCGACAGGCTCAAGGAAATCGTTCCAATCTGGAAAAAGGAACACTTCGAAGGCGGCGAGGTGTGGGTCGGATGCCAGACATCGCATCCGCCGCATCACGTTGCGGAATAGTCATTTAGATTCGGGCGTCCGCGCTGCGGTGGACGGCTTATTGACCCGGCGGACAGGCTCGGATATCAAAGGCAGAAATGCGTTCACTTGGCGAAATTTCGGTTGAACGAATCATACTTGCCGAACCTCGCGGCTTTTGCGCGGGAGTCGACCGTGCGGTTGAGGGTGTGAGAAGTGCGCTCCAGACGTACGGCCGTCCGCTCTACGTGCGCCATCAGATCGTTCACAACCGCTTCGTGCTCGAAGCGCTTGAGCGCGAAGGTGCGGTGTTCGTGGAAAATCTCGATGAGGTCCCCGAGGGGCAGCGCGTGGTATTCTCGGCGCACGGCGTTGCTCCCAGCGAACACGAACGCGCCGATTCGCGCCGGCTCAGAGTCATCGATGCGACCTGTCCGCTGGTTACCAAGGTTCATGTAGAGGTCGAACGTTTCGCGGCCGAAGGATACACTGTGATTCTGGTCGGCCACGCTGGACACGAGGAAGTAAAAGGTACGCTCGGAGTTGTGCCCGGCAAAGTAGTGCTGGTGCAGAACGTCGAGGAAGCCGAGCGCCTTGAAGTGCCCAATCCGGACCGGGTTGCGGCGGTTACGCAGACCACACTGAGTATCGACGACACGCGCGAGATTTTTGCGACCCTGAGGCGTCGTTTCCCGTCGCTCGTCAGTCCCAAGACCGACGATATCTGCAACGCGACACAGAACCGCCAGAACGCGGTCAAGGAACTGGTCAAGGTAAGCGATGTGGTGCTGGTCGTCGGTTCGAAGCAGAGTTCGAATGCGAACCGCCTGGTCGAAGTCGCACGTACCGGCGGAGCGCGATCGTTCCTGGTGGACTCGCTCTCCGATGTTGAGCCCGCGATGCTCGACGGTGTGCGATCGCTGGGATTGACCGCGAGTGCCTCGTCGCCCGAATGGCTGGTCGAGGAGATAATCGGCGCCTTCGCAAGCCGGGGCGCTCAGGTTGAGTTGCTGAGCGTGGCCAAGGAGCGGGTCCGCTTCCAGCTTCCGATGGCGGCGGACTAGGAGCGCGTCCGTCGGAGCGCCCGTAGCGCGGCGATGCGACAGGCGCCGGGCGGTTTGTTTGACAATTCGTGCGGGTTGGCTAAAGACCCGGTTCATCCGGGGGCCATTCCTTTTCAGTTCCATCTCGACGTGTGCCTGAGATAGCCGGTTGCGAAACTGCAACCAGCTGATTCGGATGGGCGAGCCAGATAAGCCGCGTGGCGACGCCGGAAGCCGGTTCGCCGCGGGGTCGCAGGGGACGGAACGTGACCGTGAGCAACGCGGCACGGGGGGACGACGGACAGCCTGATGAGGCGGCGTGGCTATATCGCACTGGACGGGCCTATAGGAGTCGGCAAAACAACTCTGGCGCAACTGCTCGCGCGCGAAATTGGTGCGCGACTGGTCCTCGAAGACGCGGAGAGCAATCCCTTCCTTGCGCGCTTTTACGACGAGCCCGACAAATACTCTTTCCAGGCACAGCTTTATTTCCTGCTTACCCGCTACCGGCAACAGCGCGAGCTTTCCCAGCAGGACCTTTTCAATCAGGCTACGGTGGCCGATTACCTGATTGCCAAGGATCGCATATTCGCGAACCTCAACCTGGCGCCTGACGAACTCACGCTCTACGAACAGGTTTACCGTTTGCTCGACCCGCAGATGCCGAAACCCGACTTGGTCGTCTACCTGTTCGCGCGCACCGACGTTCTGGCCGAGCGGCTGCGCAAGCGAAATCGCGATTTCGAACGCTACATCAGCTATCAGTATCTTGAACGACTATCAGCCGCGTATCGGGATTTCTTCTTCTACTACGACGAGGCTCCGCTGCTCGTGGTTGATACGTCTGAAATTGACTTCGTAAGCGATCCCGACGACCTGTCTGACCTCATTCGTGAGATAGACGGCGCAGGCAACGGTATCCAGCATTTCGTCCCGCGCAAGAGATGAAATCCTACTTCGCTTATTTCGCTGCGTAAGCGTCGAACTCACGCTCGATCTCGCGCGCAAGACGCAAGTCTTTTTCCGTCACCCCGCCCTCGCTGTGGGTCGTGCAGGTGAACGTGATACGCGTGTAGTTGATCTGGATGTCGGGATGATGGTCGGCGGATTCGGCGATCTCCGCTATTCTGTCTACAAAGCGGATACCGTCCATGAACTCCTTGAAGCGGAAACGCTTGTCGATTGCTTCGTTCCGATATTCCCATCCGGGCAAGGCCTTTAGCTTTTCAGCTATTGCGGCGCTTTCAAGCTTTGCCATCGCGGGTCCCTCCGAGCATTGGATTGAAGTTGCTCCCTTCCGATCCTAACGGCGCGCCCCTGCGCGACCAAACAGGTATCGGTGTCAGGCTGCTTCGGCTGTTTTTGGAAGGTTACTTTGAAGCGTTCGCCATGTGATATTAAATTGAGCGAAACCAAAGAAATGCTTCCGAATGCAAGGGGACCTGGAGATGGCGAACAAGATTGTCGATGAGGAAGCGAAGAAGCAGATCGGGACGACCGGTGAAGTGCGTGTCTATGACGTCGAGCGCGGCGCGATCCGTCGTTTTGCCGAGGCGATAGGCGACCCGAATCCCTTGTTCAACGACGAGCAACAGGCGCGCAACACACCCCTTGGCGGGATGGTGGCGATGCCGACTTTCTGCCGCTCGCTCGGCTCACCTATTCCGAACGTCAAACTCAATATGTCCGCGCAGTTTCGCGGTCTCGATGCCGGTTCGGACTGGGAGTACTTCGTGCCCATCCGGCCCGGCGATCGGATCACGGTGCAATCAAAGCTGGTGGACCTTCGCGAGTCCGAAGGCCGGCTCGGCCCGATGGTATTTATCGTGATCGAGACATCCTACACCAACCAGTTCGGAGAGCTTTGCGTAACCCAGCGCTCGACGTCCATCCGTTACTGAGCCGGAGAGGTAGACCGCGATGAAAAAGCAGATCTGTTTCGAGGACGTCGAAGTCGGTTACGAGATAGCGCCGCTCGAGAAGAATCCGACCACGCAGCAACTGGTCAAGTACGCGGGAGCCTCGGGCGATTTCTACCAGATTCACTACGACAAGGATTTTGCGATAGCCAACAAGCTTCCCGGCGTGATCCTTCACGGGGCGCTCAAGAACGCGTTCCTGGGGCAGTTGATGACGGACTTCGCCGGCGACCACGGACGGCTCAAGAAACTGTCGGTGCAGTATCGCGGCATGGATGTACCCGGCGTGAAGATCGTTTGCAAGGGACGGGTTACGAAGAAGTACTCCGAAAACGGGGAGCATCTGGTCGATTGCGAGATATGGCTGGAGAACGCAAAGGGCGAGAAAACCACGCCCGGCGCTGCAACCGTCGTTCTGCCGTCGCGGGCCGCTTCGCAGTGACGAGTATCCTATGCCGGTCAGGCGCCTTTACGCAGTGCGTGAAATCGGTCCGGCCGACTTGAGGTCGGGCCGCGTTGAAACGCATTACGAGCGTGTGCTCAAACGCTTGCTCGCTGCTCACGCGATAGCGGAAAAACTGACCGCCGTCGGCTATCAGCGGGCGCTCACGACTGTCGCGGACCGCTCGCTTCATCCGACTATCAAGAAGAACCTCGCTGAGGAGCGGCGTCACGCGCGGCTCGTCTACCGCGTCCTCCAGGAAATAAATGTCAGCGAGGCTGCTGCCGACCGCATGATGATCGTGCCGCTTAAGGGATCGTCGTTCGAGGCGGCGCGCTATTTCGCTGAAAGCGCCGAGGGCGAGGCCGACCTGCTGATGGCCAGTCTCGCCCTTGACGTCACGGGTTTCCTGATGATCGGCATCAACTATAAGGAATCGAGCTACGCGCCTCACAGCCGCGTGGCCGAAACGATTCTTGAGGAAGAGGCCGAGCATGAAGTCTTCGCCTCCGAACTGCTGGGCTATGGCGTCGAACACCTCGGAGTCGAAGCGGTCACGGATGCGCTTCGCGAATGGCTGCCGCGGGCGGTGAATTTTTTCGGACCGCCGGGAAGTGGGTTCACCTATGATTGCCTGCGTTACGGACTCAAGTCGCGCGACAATCAGGAACTGGCCGATCTGTTCCTCGCGATGCTCGGGCGGAGAGCGGAACAACTCGGTATCGAATTGCCTGCACTGACACCTGACTATCCTCACGCGCTGGCCTGACGCGGACTGCTCAGTGCCGCGAGAAGACCGTCGCGGCGCACGGATGCGACGATGGACGCGCTGCAAAAACTTGCCGCAAACGAACGAATCGAGATGGCGAGTCCCGAGGCGCCCGACCCTCGCGGCGAATGCGTCGTCTACCGGATGCGACGGGCGCAGCGCGCTCTCGACAATCCTGCGCTCGAAACCGCTATAGAGGCGGCCAATCTGCTCGACAAGCCGGTCGTGGTTTTCTTTGCGCTTCTCGCCGGCCATCCGGGTGCAAACCTTCGCACCGGGAGCTTCATGCTCGAGGGTCTTCGCGACACCGCCGAGCGTCTTGAACGGCGGCGCATAGGCTTCCTGTTGAGGCTCTGCAACGGCGCGAAGTCGGATCGAGAGTTCGCACGCTTCTGCTTGGAGGTCCGTCCTGCGCTGGTGGTCGAAGACCAAGACCCTATACGGCGCCATCGTTTGAGCCGCCGTTCTTCGATCGCTGATCACGCCGCGCTCTGGAGGGTCGACGCCGACGTGATTGTGCCATCGGCGATCTTGGGCAGAGAGCATTATGCCGCGCGCACAATACGTCCCCGTATCCGCGAGCAGTTGGATCGCTTTCTAAGACCGGTACGAAACCGAAATGTGCGCGTGCCATGGAAATATACGAACGGCCTTGAAACGCTGATACCCGACGCGTCGCTTCTGGAGCGCTTCCCCATCGACCGTTCTGTTACACGAGCGTCCGACTTCCGCGGCGGCAGCACGGCTGGGCTTGCAGCGCTCAGGGCCTTTGTGCGCGAGCGACTTTCGTCATACGAGGACAAGCGAAACCATCCCGAGGTCAACGGCACGAGCCGTCTCTCGCCCTACCTGCACTTCGGTCATCTCGGACCGCATACGGTCGCTCTGGCAGTGCGCGATTTGGACGCGCCTGGGGCGTCACGCGACGCGTTTCTGGAACAGCTTATCGTTCGCCGCGAGCTGGCGGTGAATTTTGTTCGCTTCAATCCGCGCTACAAGAGGGTCGAAAGCTCGGAACCGTGGGCGCTCGACACTCTTTCAAAACATGCGCGCGATACACGGCGGCCTCGTTACACCGAGCGCGAACTGGAGCAGGCCGAAACCCATGATGAACTATGGAACGCGGCGCAGCGTCAGATGGTCGAGTCGGGATGGATGCATAATTACATGCGGATGTACTGGGCGAAGAAGATCCTCGAATGGAGCGACTCGCCTGCCGAAGCTTACCGTGTCGCAGTTCAGATGAATGACCGCTACGAACTGGACGGGCGAGACCCCAACGGCTACGCGGGCATCGCATGGGCGATCGGTGGAAAGCACGATCGCGCGTGGGGCCCTGAGCGCGCGGTTTACGGCAAGATTCGCTACATGTCGTACGAGAGCACGCGTCGAAAATTCGACAGCCGAAGCTATATCGAGAAATGGGGCCGACGATGACCCAAAACGAGGGCGCAACGATTCGCATCGGGGTGTCGTCCTGTCTTCTCGGCAGCGAAGTGCGATTCGACGGCGGTCACAAGCGCAACGATTTTATCACGGAAACGCTGGGCCGGTTCGTGGAATTCGTGCCGGTATGTCCCGAGGTCGAATCCGGGATGGGCGTGCCGCGCGAGAGCGTGAAACTGGTGCGCGACAGGGAGGGCGTGCGGATGGTGGGCAACAAGAGCGGCACTGACTTTACCGCGATGATGACCGGGTTTGCGAAGCGGCGCGTGTCGGCTCTGGCGACTGAGGGACTGAGCGGGTACGTGCTCAAAAAGGATTCTCCCAGTTGCGGAATGGAACGTGTGCGCGTGTATGCGGCGAGCGGGATGCCGGCGCGCGACGGAGTCGGGATGTTTGCGGCGGCACTGATGGAGCGATATCCGAATTTGCCGGTCGAGGAGGAAGGTCGACTCTCGGACGCGCGGCTGCGCGAGAATTTCATCGAGCGTGTATTCGCCTACTATCGTTTGCAGGATTTCTTCGCGGACCGATGGTCGCTCGGCGCGTTGGTCGCGTTTCACACCGCGCACAAGCTCGTGTTGCTTGCGCACCAGCCGACGGCTTACGCGGAGTTGGGTCGCTTCGTCGCCGGCGCGAAGGGCGTCGCACGCGGAGAGATTCGGCGTCATTACGAAGACCGCTTCATGGCGGCGCTCAAACGTCTTGCGACACCCGCGCGACACGTCAATGTGATGCAGCACATGGCCGGATATTTTCGTTCACACCTCGACGACGAGTCACGGCGCGAGATGGCGGCGCTGATAGAGGATTACCGAAACGGCCTGGTTCCGTTGATAGTGCCGCTCACGCTGATTCGTCACTATGTGCGGAAGCTCGATGTGACCTATCTGGCGGGACAGGTCTACCTGAATCCGCATCCAAAGGAGCTGATGCTCCTTAATCACGTCTGAGCGTATGCAGTACTCGTCATTCGGGCAGTCATCATTTGTTCCGCTTGCGAGCGGTCGCCGCTCGGCGCAAGACAGGGTCGTGGCGCCCGCGTCAGAGGCTCGCACCGGAACTCGCGATCGATTAGCCTCGAACCGTCAGCACATGGCTGCGAGGTGATACCACGTTTTGAGTCAGCGAATCGTAAGTCTGCTGCCCAGCGCAACCGAGATAGTTTGTGCGCTCGGGCTCGAAGAGCAACTGGTCGGGCGTTCGCACGAATGCGATTTTCCGTCGTCCGTGCCGAAACTTCCCGCGCTCACCGAGCCGAAGTTCAATGTAAACGGCACCAGCGCAGATATCGACCGGCGGGTCCGCGGCATTGTCGCGGAAGGGCTTTCGGTCTATCGGGTCAAGACCGAAATGCTGCGCGACCTTCGTCCCGACGTAATCGTGACTCAATCGCAATGCGAAGTTTGCGCGGTCAGCATGAGCGACGTAGAGCGCGCGGTCTCGGAGTGGACGGGGCTGCGTCCGACGATCATTTCGCTTGCGCCCTCGCGGATGGAAGACGTTTGGAAAGACATCGAAAGCGTCGGAACCGCTCTCGGAGTGGGAGACCGTGGGGTGCAAGTCGCGAGCCGGCTGCGCGATCGTTATACGGCGATCGGCGAGCGCGCCGCGAAGCTCTCGCAGCGTCCTTCGGTCGCCTTCGTCGAATGGATCGACCCGCTGATGACCGCGGGCAACTGGGTGCCGCAACTGATTGAGACGGCGGGCGGCAGGAATCTGCTCGGCAGGACGGCGCAACATTCGTCCACCATCGAGTTCGAGGAACTTGAACGGAGCGACCCCGACATTCTGATACTGAGTCCGTGCGGATTCACGATCGAGCGCACGACGGCTGACATGAAACTTCTCGAGCGCATCCCCGGATGGTCACGGATGAGGGCTGTGCGAGAGGGCCGTGTATACGTGGCGGATGGAAATCAGTATTTCAATCGCTCAGGCCCGCGGCTGGTCGAATCGGCGGAAATTCTGGCCGAGGTAATCCATCCGGAGACCTTTCAGTTTGGTCACGAGGGAGACGGATGGCGGCGTCCCGGTTCCGGGAAACGTCGCGGTCAGCGCGGCGAAGAGAGGTAGGCGAGTCCCTCGCGCGCAGGCGTCAGGCGCACCCCGAAATCTCTCGTCAGCGGTCCCGTATCGCATACGTTGTCAGCGGTGACGAACGTTACCGCGTCGCGCGAAAAAACCGGAGTCGGCAGCATCTCGCCCACCGTCCCCGCCGCGCGCATCAGGCCCTCGGGCACGTGAACCAGAAGCCGGCGGTATCCGGTTATCTCCATCACCAACTCGATCAGGTCGTCGAAGCTCATCAGATCGGGTCCACCGATCTCGTAGATGCCGTTTTTGCCCTTGCCCGCCAGCGAGAGCGCGACGCATGCGGCAAGATCGTCCACCAGAAGAGGCTGCAGTTTCTGCTTTCCGGTCCCGGGCACCGTGAATACCGGCGTGTAGCGCAATGCCTTCGCCATCATGTTCATCACCCGGTCCTCGGGACCGTAAACCAGCGAGGGACGAAAGATCGTGTAATCCAGACCCGACTCGCGAATCGCCCTCTCCGCCTTGCCCTTCGCGCGAAAGCCCGGATGGCTCGATTCCTCGTCCGCCGCGGCTCCGCTGATATAGACGAACTGCCGCGCACCGGCGTCCTTTGCGGCCTTCAGCATCGCGACAGTTCCGCCAAAATCGACCTGCTCGAAGGTGAGTCCGCGTCGCGGATTCTCCACCGGGTAGCCTTCGAATTGAACCGCATTGACGACGGCGTCCGCGCCCTTCAACGCCTCGGTCAGGGTTGACGGTTCGGCGACGTCGGCGCGCAGGAACTCAACACGCGGAAGTGACAGCTTCTGTCGGGCGCTTTCTGGCGATCGGCTGAGCACGCGGATACGCAGGGTTTCGATAGCGGCCAGTCGTCGAACGATCG
>JBJKQX010000540.1:0-2922 GCA_046704965.1 Binataceae bacterium (SeqCode) | reverse complement strand
TACATCCCGTACAAAATGTGGCAGGTGATATCGGCCGGTGATGGCCCTGTAATCCGTTCGCCCCGGACCGCTCTAAAATTCCTGGCAGTATGCGTGGTTGCTAGTATGCTGTGCGCCGATATGGTCGGATGGGGCGACAACCTGCTCGCGCTTAGACCGTTCGCGATGCTCGGCAACATAATCGTAATCAACAATGTCCTTGCCTCGATGCTGCTGTCGCCGTTCATCCTTGCAGCGGTCTATCCGCGGGTTAAGCGGGGCAGGATGCTTTACACGGACGTGATGCCCGAGTTGAAACCGGCGCCGATTGCGCGGCGGCGGCTCGGACTGGTGCTGCTTGTAGTCGGGATGGTGGGCGCATGGGTCACAGGCAACCTGCTTTCGACCGGATACTGGGTGCCCACGTTCATGCCGCACTGGATGACGGCGGCTCCCTATGACAAATCGGTCGCGATAATCGTAAGCCCGCTGATGCTTCTTGCGCTGGTGGGAATGTTCCTGATGTGAAGATGCCAAGGCCCGACATTCAATCGACCGGCGCTGCTGAAAAAAACGCTCGCGATGAGGCTGTTGCGGTGGAGGGGCTGAACTTCGTCTAACACGGCGCGGAGCGCAAAGCGCTGGGCGAGTTGGGCCTGATTCAGAGGGCGGGCGAAATGGTCGGTGTGATGGGTGCGTCGGGAGCGGGAAAATCGACGCTCGCGAAGTGCCTAAATCGAATCGTGCCCGACCTCGAAGGCGGTGTGTTCACCGGAATAGTCAGAATCGCGGGACGCTCGATCGCTGGCTCGCGCGTGCATGAAGTTGCGGCGGAAGTCGGGATGGTCTTTCAGGACTTCGAGTCGCAACTGTTCTCGACCAACGTTGCGCACGAGGTCGCGTTCGCGCTTGAACAAATCGGCATGGGGCGCCAAGAGATGTCGCGCCGAATCGGACCGGCGCTCGAGGCGGTCGGACTCGCCGGCTTCGAGCATCGCGATCCCACCTCGCTATCCGGAGGTCAGAAGCAGCGTCTCGCGATCGCAGCGGTGCTCGCGCTCAGGCCGCGCGTGATCGTGCTCGACGAGCCGACCACGGACCTTGACCCAGTGGGCAGGATGGAAGTCTTCGCGCTGATACGCCGGATGCGCGAACAGGGTCTCAGCCTGGTCGTTATCGAGCACGAAGCCGAGGAACTCAGGCTGTGCGACCGGATTGTTCTGCTGCACGAAGGATCGGCAATCGCCGACGCTTCTCCGTCCGTGGTGATGGCGCAGCCGGAGCTGCTGGAACGATGCGGCGTTCATCCGCCCGACCTCAACCGCACTTTCCATCTGCTCGGAATCAACGATCATGTGCACGATATCGACCACGCCGAGGGTGAGATCAGAAAACGGTTCCCGAACGTGCCGCGTGTTCCGATTCAAGACCGCGTCGTGGTGGCCGAAGCCTCGACGCCCGCTTCCGTGGCTCGGGTCAGCCCCGAGTCCGATGACGACCAGGACGGCCCGGCCATGCTTCGCCTGGAGCACATCGAATTCTCCTATCCCGGCGGACCGCGCGTGGTTGATGACGTCAGCCTGACGATCGCGCCGCACGAGTTTGTCGCGATAATCGGACACAACGGGTCGGGGAAGACCACGATTGCCAAGCTCGTGGTCGGTCTGCTGAAACCGCTGTCGGGCCGGGTGATGCTCGACGGTCGGGATCGCTCGACGATGCGCGCGGCCGAGACCGCGCGTCACATCGGCTACGTCTTTCAGAATCCCGATCATCAGATTTTCGCCGCGACCGTCGAAGAGGAGGTCGCCTTCGGTCCGCGCAACTTCGGACTTGACCCGGACGAGATCGAACGGCGATGCGCCGAGGTGCTGAGCGCCGTTGGTCTTGAGAATGATCGCCACAGCGACCCGTTTCTGCTCGGAAAGGGCCAGCGCCAGCGGCTTGCGGTCGCAAGTGTGCTTGCACTTCATCCGAAGCTGCTCATTCTCGACGAGCCGACGACGGGACTCGACTATCGCGAGCAGCGCCGGATGATGAAGTTGGTCGCGGATCTCAATCGCTCCGGCGTTGCGATCGTGATGATTACGCATACACCGCGACTGGTCGCCGAGTATGCGCGACGGGTGGTCATGATGCGCGGCGGGCGCAAGGTATACGACGGCGGAGTGCGCGAGTTCTTCGCTCGTGACGAGATGCTTGCGGCGTCATCGTTCCGGGCGCGCGAAATAACCTCGCTCTCACAGCGTTTCGGCACGCTCGCGCTTACGCCCGAGGAATTTGCCGCCTGGCTCTCGGAGCGCGCCGAATGAAAACCTCGCTTTATATAGAGCGCACTTCGTTCGTGCATCGACTCCATCCTACGGCCAAGGTCTTCGGGCTGTTCGTCGTGTTCTGGTCGATTTACTGGATAGATAATCCTGCCGTGCTGGCGCCGCTCGCAGCCTTGGTGCTGGCGGTCGCGGTGATGATGGGCGCGTGGGAGAACGTTTACCAGTTCCGATGGTTCTTCGTTCTGATAGTCGTGCCCACGATGCTCACGTGGATGCTGTTTTATCGGGTGGGAAAGCCGATCATTGATGTCCCGTTGTTTTACGTGAGCGAAGCATCGATTCTGTTCGGCCTTGGGCGCGGGCTCAAGGTCGGCATCCTGGTGCTCGGTTCGGTGCTGTTCCTGTCGGGGACCAAGGTCGAGGAATTGGCGGTGGGACTTTCGCGGCTCGGCCTGCCGTATAGAATCGGCTTCACCATCACGCTGGCGTTTCGGCTTGTGCCGCTCTTCATGGAATCCACCCTGACCGTGGTGGACGCGCAGCGCCTGCGCGGCTACGAATTCGACCGCGGCGGCCCGATCGAGCGCATCCGGCGCTACGTGCCGGTGGTGATACCTGTCTTTATGGGCGCGCTGCGCAAGGCCAACAACATGGCGATGGCGCTGGAGGC
>JBJKQX010000539.1:0-6794 GCA_046704965.1 Binataceae bacterium (SeqCode) | reverse complement strand
CAAGAGTAGTGATCTCATCGACCAGTCCGTCGCCGACAAGCATCCGGTAGCTGTCAACGGTGGTGCTGGCACAGAGCTTCGGCCGACCCAACTCTATTTTCGGCTCCATGTTCCTCCGTCCTTTCGTTCTGAGTCCGCTTTCTATAATCGCGCACCATTCATCATGCGGCCAGAAGTGCGAACGTGGACCGGATCAGCCTTTCGGGCCGGCACAAAACCGGCCCGCGTGGTCAAAAGAGCAACCCGAGGGCGTCGCCGAGCAGTCGAAAGGGAAAAAGAATGATGGTTCCGACCGCATTGGCGGTGGCTCCGAGGACACTTTGCGGTGCGTCGTCCGAGCGGGTCGTGGTCGTGGTGGTCGTGGTCGTCAATCCGTCCGAACCGTGGTTGGCGTCCGACGGTCCGTTCAATTGCGAAGAATTATTGGTGGTGACAGTCGTACGCTTGACGGTGGTGGTTTCCGTATTCTGCGCGCCACATCCCTGCATCAGGGGAACCGCGCAAACCAATACAAAAGCCAGCAATAGGTAGAGTTGTCGCTCCATGTGTTTCACCGCACTCGTTTTCCTGGTTCGACCGCGGATGAAAACCGATGCCGCGGCTTTGCATCCCTACTGATCGACGCTTCTCACCCCGTTTCAGTTTCGAAAATCAGCCGGAGAATCGCGATCGGTCGGCTGTGGCAATGCTTTGATTCAACGCGGTCGGGGTCTGCCGACAGACGACGCGTCCGACCATCGTGGGCATTTCGTCATCGTCGAATCGGTCGATATCGGTTCGCCATGAGCGCTAAGCTCGAATCAGGCTCGCGCAGGCGCGCTTGCGCGCAAACTTTCGCTTTTCGTTGCCAAACGGAGGTCGCCTGATGAAATTCGGCATTTCGATCATGCCTCAGCATCCGCGCACCGATGACCCGACACTGCACTTTCGCCAATGCGTGCATCAGACGATCCTCGCGCGCGACGCTGGCTTCGACGCGATCGGTTCAGGCCATCATTACCTGTCGCCGCCTTATCAATCGCTGCAGAATGTTCCGCTGTTATGCCGCCTCGCGGCTGAGTCGGGCGACATGCTCCTGATTACCGGTATCGTTCTTTTGCCGCTTCTGAATCCCGTCCAGGTCGCAGAGGAAATCGCGACCCTCGACGTCATGAGCGGAGGCCGCGTCATTTTCGGCGTTGGACTCGGTTACAGGCCAATTGAATTCGAAGCGTTCGGCGTCGATTTCCGGACGAAAGTGGGGCGGATGCTCGAATCGCTCGAGCTGATCCGGCGTCTTTGGACCGAGGACGACGTCACCTTCGAGGGCAGACACTTCCGGCTGCATGGCGCAACCAGCACGATTCGCCCGGTGCGGAAGCCGCACCCGCCTATCTGGATGGCCGCCAATGCGGACGCGGGAGTGAAGCGTGCAGCGAAGCTTGGCTACCCGTGGTTCATCAATCCGCACGCGGCGATGCCGGTTATCGAGCGACAGTGGGAGCTCTACAAGGCGCAGCTGAAAGAATCGGGACATCCGATTCCCGCGGTACACCCGATCGCGCTCGAACTCCATGTCGCGTCAACGCGCGAGGAGGCGATTTCCACCGCGCGACCGTTCCTCGAGGCAAAATATCGCGCGTACGCCGACTGGGGGCAGGACAAGGTGCTGCCCGGCAATGAGTCGTTTCGAATAAACTTCGATGACCTTGCGCGTGAGCGCTTTATCCTCGGCACCCCGGACGACGTTGTCGAGCAACTTGAGGCTCGTATCGCGCGACTCGGTTCAAATTTCTTTCTGTTTCGTCTCGGATGGCCGGGGATGGAAAATCACAAGCAGCTCAAGGTGATCGAGATGATGGGCGAGCGGGTTTTGCCCTACTTTCACCGAAAGTACGGACGCGATTGATCTCGCCGCAAGGAGTGTCGAATCAGGCTGGCGGCACCGCAGCGATGCGTCGGCGCAACTTCGAAACCAAATTTCATTCAGTGCGTATCCATTAACTGAACCCTAGGATCCCTATCGGGGAAGGAGACGCTCGATGAAGTTGTATCGTACTCTTGCTGCCTCAGCGCTGATTGTTGTGCTGCTTGCGCCGGCGGCCTTTGCCTTTGGTCATCGCGGTCACGGGCACGCGTCGGCGATAATGCCCTGCATGGTAGTCGCACATCCACAGCAGAAGGCCAAACTGCGACAGTTGTTCATGAAGTCGAGAAATACCTTCATGGCGGATCACAAGAAATTGATGACCGCGAAGAAGGAGTTGAACGAGGCGATCCTGTCGGGAGACAAGAACGTAACCTCTCAGGAAGAAGCGGTCACCAAGGCTCATCAGCAACTGCTTCGTGATCGCGACGCTGTTGCAATAGAGTTTTGCAGTCAGCTCTCGCCCAAGCAGAGGACCGCGGCGCAAAAGCTGTACAGCAATCTGGCAAGCCTGCGTGAGCAGACTCACGAGAAGGCTCGAAGCTATTGCAAGGAAGCAAAAGCTGCCGCCGGCACCAGCAGTAAACTGAACAGCCCTCGGAAACTGTAACCCGCAATAACATGGTCTGCTGCAGGACCGACCGGGTACTGCAGCAGACACCTTACGATTCTTCCGAAACAGTATTTCTTGAAACAGGCGCGAAACAGGACCGCGCGAGCATCACATCGATGCCCGAGCGTCGCGCTTCGCGTTTCACTTACCAGCTACTTGGCGGGAGTTGCGCTCTCCGAGTCCGCCTTTCCGTTGATGGTGGGCGCGTTCGCCTTGACCAGCCTCTGACTCGCCTCGGGAGTCCAATAGTCCGGCTGATCGGCCCACAGGTCGCGAAGGTATGGCGCCACCTCGTTTCCAAACAAACGGGTGTTTTCGGCTCCGACCTCCTCGGGCAGATTGCCCATGTGAGGAGTGGCGATGAGCTGGCCGATTCTGAGGCTCGTGATGAGTTCGCGCAGCCGCTGCCGGACGCGCTTTGGCGTGCCGGCGATGATGTAGCCCTTTTCGTCGTATTCCCAGAAACTCATCTCGCCCCGGCTGGCGCGCAAGCGATCTTCCGGGGTCAGCTTGGCCTGACCGATTTTCAGCTGCTCGGACTGCGACTTCATCGAGCGCGTGGTCGTGTAGCCCGGCGGATTCGCGAAATTAAGCGCCGGCGCCTGGTTGCGATGGAAGTAGCGAACCGCCTCGTAATACTGCTTCTCCGCTTCCGCGTCGGTGTCGGCGACGCACACGACCTGCGTGAACGCCATACGATGCGGATTCATGTTGCCGCCGCGCTTGTCCACGTACTCCCAGAACGCGTCGACCAGCGGCTTGGACGAATAGAGCCCGGAAAACGACAGATGCCCGTAACAGTAGTCCTCGTCTATGACGAGGTCCCAGGTCTCGATGCTGCCACCGCCGCCCGGCACCCAGATGGGCGGTCGTTTCTGGACCGGTCGCGGCCAGATATTGACGTAGCGGAGCTTCGTATACTTGCCGTTGAAGACGAAGGGTTCCGGCTCTTCCCACGCACGAAGAATCAGCTGACGCGCCTCGTGGAAGCGCTCACGCATCTCCACCGGGGGCATCCCATAGGCGAACACCGAGTCCATCGGCGTGCCAAGGACGAATCCTGCGACCAGCCGTCCGCCGGAGAGGCAGTCAAGGTAGGCATATTCCTCGGCAACCCGTGTCGGCGGGTTATAAAGCGCGAGCGAGTTACCGACCACGGTGATTGCAAGGTTATTGGTGACGTAAGCGAGAGCGGCCGCCAGCAAATTGGGTGACGGCGTTACGGCAAGCGGCGTCTGATGATGCTCGTTGACCGTGAGGCCGTCGAAGCCGACCTGATCAGCCAACTGCATCAGCCGGATGAACATCTTGTACATCTCGCCGGCCTTGGCAGAATCGATCAGATGGGCCGGTGGGGTAACCCAGGCCGAGTTGTATCGTTCGCGGAAATCAGCCGGAAGATGCGGATAGGTTACCTCTGCAAACCAGTGGAACTTCATGCATTAACTCCTCTCTGCCCGGGCGGTTTCATGACCCGCGATCGATGCACACGCGCAAGCCGACTCTGCTGCTAGATTACGAATCAACCGGACAGACCGAGGGATAGTAGTCTAGTTTCGTCACGCCTCGCCAGCAATCGGGCATACCTGTCGAACTTTCAAATGATGAGATATCGAGGCCGCGCCGTCGTGGCGATGGGCCGCACTCGCGCGTGGCGGTGAGGCCCGGCTTCGGTGACGAGGACTCGTTTTGCGCGGAAGAGGTTCGTGCCGACGCTACGAAAGCTCCAGGAGGCGGGCCAGCATGGGATCCTTTGGCGCTCGGGCATCCTGCGGCCTGTCGATGCTGATCAGGATGCATCCGATTTTGCACACATCCTCAAGTAGCAGCATCTTGTAAAGGGCGTCGTCCAAATCGGGTCCGACCGTGAAAGCCCCGTGTTTCCTGATAATCAGGGAGCAGCTGTCGCTCAGACGCTCGGCTATGGGTCCGGGAACTTCTCCGCCCTCCTTGCCATGAACCGAACTGTCGATAATCGGCACCCATTTGAGCTTGAACAAGGCTTCGTTGTGAACCGGCTCGATACCGGGTTCACTGGTCGC
Source organism: Binataceae bacterium (SeqCode) (assembly GCA_046704965.1). Lineage (GTDB taxonomy): Bacteria > Desulfobacterota > Binatia > Binatales > Binataceae > DTIX01. Next base: position 2,233 of record JBJKQX010000539.1, on the reverse strand, counting down.
CTGCGCGAGCGCGATCGAATAGAGCGGATGAGCATGCACGACCGCTCCCGCGTCGGTGGCGTTGTAAATCGCGCGGTGGACCGGCGCTTCGCACGAAGCGTTTGGCGGTATCGGGGACTCGGGGTCAACCTCGACCACGATCGTATCGTCGCGCGTCAGCCGGCCCAGGTTGGAGCCCGTACGGGTAATAACAAAGCGGTCGCCGTCACGCGCGCTGATATTTCCGCTGCGCGCGGACTGTAGTCCCCGCTCGTAGAGTTGTCTGCCAACTGAAATCAATTGTTCCCGAAGCATCAAATGTCCCCAAACTGAATTCAACGTGCCAAACTACCCAACAACCGTCGGTGCCTCGCACGTGGTGCGGACATGCCCGGGCTGTGACTTTTGCACCGCTAACCTAATACCAAGCATCGATCGTGCCGTGGGGCACGGAACGATTTTCAGGAGCAATCAGAGCACATGATGAGTATTTCGGCCCATCTCCGACGCTTTGTTTCGCAGCCTTGACGCGTACGGATGCAGCTTTGAAACCAAGTTGTGCCTTTCTGCGGCCCGTCGTCGGTTCATCGCTCAACCAGCAAACAGGCTTCGCATCAAGGCGCCGCGGCTAACGGGTATCCATCGCAGAAACCCGCTCTCGGCGCAAACAGGGGGCTCCGGTCGCTGGTCGGTTGTGCAGCTACGCCGTGGTCTGGTATGTCCGATGACCGGATTTTCTTGAAATGTTGTCAGCCCCGGGTCGATAAATTTGCCCAGGATGGGGGAATCGACGGGGCCGGGCGAGGTCTGACCAGCGCCTTCGCCGGATGAAAAGGGTCAGAAGACTCAAAAAACACGGAGATATCATGAAGCACACGGATTGGACGCGGCGCGATTTCCTGAAGGCCGCGGGCGTGATGGCGGGTGCCGGCTATTTGAAACCTCTGCTTTCCCTGGTTGGCGAAGGCAAGACCATCACGGGCGCTTATCCCGAGGAAGTCCTGCACATCGAGGCCTACACCAAGGGCAAGGTCAAGCCCGGGATGATCATCTCGAAGCAGAATGTCGACCTGATCAAGGACTTTGCGCCCCAATCGCTGGTGATCGAGCTTCAGCGGGGTAACACGGAAATCAAGATTGCCGAAACCACCCTGATGGCGACCAATCCTCCGGGAATATTGCCCAAGTACTGGCTCGAAGCGACGATGCGCAACAAGGGCCGCGCGCGGCTGACCTCGAAAGGGCAGCTTGTGGACAAGAACGGCAATTGGTGGATCGGTGGTACTCCGTTCCCAGAGCCCAAGAATGCGTTGGAAACCATCTGGAATTACACCGCCAACGGTATCCACGTGGACGATTACGCGGAGCCGTCGGACGAGATTTATGTAGACAGTTCCGGGTCGGTCGTTCGTCAGGACAGCGCCTACTTCCAGCAGGTAACTTCCACCGGGCGCGTCGTGGTCGATCCGAAGCCCTACAATCCTCTCTACAAGAACGAACTCATGAGGACTCGTCTGGCTTTCTGGAGGCCCGAAGATGTCCAGGGGCTGCAGAACGTTTCGATCGTCTACAACGACGGGACCAAGCTTCCCGATACGTTTTTGTACATTCCGTCGCTCAGACGGGTACGCCGGGTGCCAACGACCCAGCGCTTTCAGCCGATCGTGCCCGACGCCACCTACTTCATCAGCGACATCAACATGTTCAACGACCCGACGCTCACGTGGTCTTACAAGCTGATCGGCAGCAAGCCGATGCTGGGATGGTCGCCGCTTAACACGGGCGATTACAGCTCGGGTGGCGACTTCACCTGCAAGAAGTCGCATGACAAATTCCCGCGCTCGACGTGGGAGTTGCGCCCGGAGATAACCATACTTGAGTGCTACCCTCATCTTCCGGGAAGCGACGTCTACAAGCGCAAGCGACTCTACATCGACGCGGTCTACTGGACTCCGCTTTTCGCCGAGGTCTGGGACCGTGCGGATCGGCTGTGGAAGTTCATCTGCATGTTCACGACCAACACCGGTCAGCCCGATCATGCCGGCGGTCTGGCCCCGAACGCCTCGTGCCTGGTTTTCGCCGACCTGCAGCGTGACTTCCACTCGAATGTGTACTTTTCGCTGAAGGCTCCGTCCGGAGATTTCGCCGCCAATTCGGGGATCAAAATCAGCGAGTACATGACCCCCGAAGCGCTGCTCAAATGGTCGATGATGTAGTGCCGGGGCTCTGCCGGTCGTACCGCGCATCGATAGAC
>JBJKQX010000538.1:0-7800 GCA_046704965.1 Binataceae bacterium (SeqCode) | reverse complement strand
CGGTTCAGGACGTTGACAGGTCGACGCGTGAATCCGGGCGCACTGGTGGATCTGTTCGACACCTTCTTCATGCAACGGCCGCTTGCCGAATGGGGACCGATCTTCGACCGTGAAAATGTATGGTGGGCGCCGGTGCAGACCACCGATGAACTTGCGCGCGATCCGCAGGCACGCGCGGCGGGTCTGTTCGTCAAGGTTCCGACCGAGGGGGGCGAAGCGGAGATGGTCGCAACGCCGGTCGATTTCGGGAAGACGCAGTGGTCGGTCGCGTCGGCAGCACCCGAGCTTGGACAGCATTCCGAGGAGATATTGCTGGAACTTGGGAAAAGCTGGGAAGAAATCGCCGCGCTCAAGGAGCGCGGCGTCATCCCGTGACGGCTTCGTCGTAAGCGCTCAGGCGTTATCCTCGTCGGAGTCGCTCGAACCGAACTTGCGATAGACGTTGCGGCCGTCTTCGAAGCGCCGCTGGTTTCGGGTCTCGCGTTCGAGGTCCTGCTGGCAATCGCGGCAAAGCTGCGTGAACGGCATCGCGCTCAGCCGCTCCTCGGCGATTTCCAAACCGCAGGATTCGCAAATCCCGTAGCTTTTTTCCGCCAGCCGCTGGAGCGCCTCATTGATCTGACGGACCTTCATGCGCTCGCGGTCCGAAAGGATGAAATTGATCTCGCGATCGCGCTCCTCCGAGGCAAGGTCGTAGGTATCAAGACCTTCATCCTTGTTGCCCTCGCGCTCGGCCTTGAGATCAGAATCTATCTCGGCGAGCAACTTGTCCTTCATCTCCTGCAAGTTGTCCCGCATCCGGTTGAGAAATTTTTCCCGGTTTCCGGCAGCCGCTTTCTTAGGCATGGCTAGCCACCTTCTCCTGTTCGATATCTGCTTCGACCATCTCGCCGCGAAGGTCATAGGTAAGAGCCCGCGTTACGCGCATCCGTACGAATTCGCCCGGCTCCGCTTCACCTTTCAGGAACACGGCTCCGTCTATTTCCGGTGCCTGCGCCCGCGTACGTCCGCGAAGTCGTGAGACTCGCCCCGGCACCAAACCCTCAACCAAGACTTCAAGTTCGCGATCGATAAGGTCGCGGTTTTTCCTGAGTGAAATACCGGCCTGCGCCTCCATCAGGGCGGCTCGCCGCTCGCGCTTTACGCGCTCGGGCAGCTGCCCCGCCAGGTCGTACGCGCCGGTGTTTTCCTCGCGTGAATAAGTAAACACTCCCACCCTTTCGAACTCCTGTTCTTTGATGAATTCCATAAGCCTTCCGAACGCTTCATCGGTCTCGCCCGGAAACCCGACTATGAACGAAGTCCTCAATGCGACGCCCGGAATCCGTTTTCTGATTCGGTCCAGCAACTTGCGAAGTGACGCCGACGAACGCTCGCGCCGCATCGCGCGCAGCATCCCGTCGTCCGCATGCTGCAAGGGCATGTCGATGTACTTCACGACCTTGTCCAGCGAAGCCACCGCGTCGAGCAGCTCGTCGGTCACAAAGTTCGGATAACAGTACAGCAACCGGATCCATCGAACACCGTCTACACGGTTCAGTTCGCGCAAAAGCGCCGCCAGCGACGTGCGCGGATTCAGATCGCGCCCATAGGCGGTCAAATCCTGCGCTATCAGATTCAGTTCGACAGCTCCGGATTCGGCAAGCCCTCGCGCCTCTGATACCACGTCGTCGATCGCGCGGCTCTCGTGGCGTCCGCGGATCGACGGAATGATGCAGAACGCGCACTTGTGATTGCAGCCCTCAGAAATCTTCAAGTAAGACGCGAAGAAATCTCCGGTCCTGAGCCGCGGCATCTGGGCGGTCGGCACCAGATGGGCCGACCCCGCATAGGGAACGTGCCGCGCCTCGGGCTGCTCGGTGCGACGCAACAGTTCCGGCAGGTCGAGGAAGTTTCCGGTCCCAACGAATATGTCGACTTCCGGCATCAGTTCGCGCAGCTCGGTTCCGTACCTCTGCGCCATGCATCCCGCAACCACCAGCCGGCGTCCCGCGGCGCGCTTTTTCACTTCGGCGGCCTCAAGGATGGCGTCGATGGATTCCTTCTTCGCCGCTTCGATGAATGAACAAGTGTTCACCACCAGCACCTGAGCCGCATCGGGATCGAACGTGACCTCGAAACCGGCATTGGTCAGCGCGCCGAGCATCAATTCGCTGTCAGCGAGGTTTTTGGGACAGCCGAGGCTTAGAAGATGAACCCTTTCCATATATGAGGAATATCCGGGGCCTATATTCCTACCCGTCACGATGAGCCAAGGCAATGCATGCCGAAGGCTAAACTCAATTAAATGGTCGACGGATTGAAAGTTAATCAGGGCGCGGAGGGCTGCCGCACTATGTCCGCCCCCTGCGGCACCTTGAAAGCGAACAACTTGCTATCGAGCTTCACGTCCGTCTGGATGTCACTGAAGTTGAGCAGGGTCACGTTGCCGAGTTGATCCGTGAGCTTCAAGGTCTCGATATTATAAGTTTTCGGGTCGAGCCCGAGGTCAATCCGGTTGCCGCCGTCGTTCGGTTTGAGCGTCAAGTGTATCAGGCCGTCGGAAGCTTTGTCGCCCGATGGAGCTTTGCCGCCCGATGATGATGAAACCGTGAAATCGCGCTTGAGGTTCCCCATCCCGAGCAAAAATGCGGTCGCGGCTGAAGAACGAAACGCCTGTTTCAGCGGAACCTCGACAACCTGGTCCATATCGGGCTGGTAGTCATACACGGTGGTCCCGTCGCTCACGATCAACTCTTTTACGGGCGTCACGAATTCCCATCGCATCCGCCCCGGCCGCTGATAATAGACAATCCCCTGCCGGGCGCGTTTCAGGCCACCAACGGGGATTATCTGTTCGTTGAACTTCGCCGTGAACGATGTCGTCTTGTTGTAGTGATCCTGAAGCTGCTCGACCAGCTTGTCGAGTTTGGAGGACGGGTTCGAGGTATCAGCCCAGGTCTGGCGCGTCGTTAGAACAAGGGCGGCAAAAACCGCAATCGAAATAGCTGCGACAAGACGTAAGCGACAGATGTTCAAGCGAACCACTCCAGCCCCGCGCGCCCTGCTTTCATACCGGGCAAATCGGCGCACGTCTGACTTGTTCCGGATTTTGATTTCCTCAAGGGGTTGCGACGCCAATATTTTAGCGCACACTTCGCAGGTGCCGAACCTCGCGTGGGCGGGCGCCGTCCGCCGGCGACACGAGACCTTCGCGTTCCATCTGCTCAACCATCCGCGCGGCCCGGTTGTAGCCGACTCTTAGCCGTCGCTGAATCATCGAGATCGAGGCCTGCCCGGTTTCCATCACGATTCTGACGGCCTCGTCGTACATTTCGTCTTTCTCGTCGGCGCCGTCGCCCGATTCGTCAGACGCGGGTTTGGCTTCGAGAATCTCCATGCGATATTCGGGCGAGCCCTGCGCGCGCAGGAAGTCCGCGACCTTATGAATTTCCTGCTCCGAAACGAACGGACCGTGCAGACGCATCAGCTTGGCCGTGCCGGGCGGCATGAACAGCATGTCGCCCGCGCCGAGCAGTCGTTCCGCGCCGATCGAGTCGAGGATAGTGCGGGAATCGACGCGCGACGTAACCTGGAACGACTGCTCGGCGCGGGCGACATGCTGTCAACCGAGGGACGCTGCGTCGCGAGAATCAGATGGATTCCCGCGGCACGGGCCTTCTGCGCAAGGCGCGTGATGTCGCGCTCGACGGTCTTGCCCTCGCTCAGCAGAAGATCGGCCAGCTCGTCGATGATGATGACTATTTTGGGCAGCTTGCGATGCTCGATTTTTGTCGTCGAAGGATCCGACGCTTCAGGCTCTCCCTCCGCAGGCACGCGATTGCCGGGCTTGAGTTCGACGACCGGCGCCTTCGACGCGAGCATCCGGTTGTAGCCGTCGATATTGCGCACTCCAAATTCGCGCATCTTGAGGTAACGACTCTCCATCTCCTGAGTCGCCCACAGCAGTGCCGACGCCGCCTGGGACGGTTCGACCACGACCGGGACCAGCAGATGCGGGATGTTCTCGTAGACCGACAGGTCGAGCATCTTGGGGTCGATCATGATGAAGCGCACATCGTCGGCGGTGGCATTGAACAGGATCGCCGAGATCATCGTGTGCAGCGAGACCGACTTGCCGGTTCCGGTCGCCCCGGCAATCAGCAGATGCGGCATCCGCGCGAGGTCGGCTGCGGCGGGACTGCCGGCGATATCCTTGCCAAGCGCGACCGTAAGCTGGCTCTGGTTGGAGGCGAATTCGGAGGATTCGAGTATCTCGCGAAGATAGACGCGTTCGCGTTTTCGATTCGGGACCTCGATTCCGACCACCGCTTCGCCCGGCACGGGTGCCTGAATTCGAACCGTTGCCGCACGCAGCGCCATCGAGAGGTCGTCGGCCAGATTTACGATCTGGCTGACCTTCACACCCGAGCCCGGCTCGAACTTGTACATCGTTACGACCGGACCGGGTTGCACTTCGACGACGCGTCCATCCACTCCAAAATCGGCCAGCTTGCGTTCCAGCACCCGGGCGCTGCGCTCGAGCGCGGACTCGTCGATTTGGGCATGCTCGACCGGCGGAGCGTCGAGCAGATCAAGCGGAGGGAGCTTGTAAGCTCCACGGTTTCGGGGTTTGGAATCAGCCTTGTCCTTGCGATCGCGCGCCGCGGACTCGCGCGCCGCCATCCGACGCACCTTCAAAGGCTGACGACGCTCGCCCCCGGAGGCGTGCTTGTCGTCGTCCGGCGCAGGGAAATCGGCATCGCCGGCAAAAAGCTCGTCGTCGTCAAGCTCGACGTCGGAACGCGCGATAGGGGCCTTCAGACCGCGCGCGGCCGCGCTGGCAAGATCGGTGGGTGCACGCATGAACGTCAGCGCGAGGCCGCATATCATCATGAACCCTACCACGATGTAGCCGCCGCCGAGATTGACCGAAGATACCAGCACCCCGGCAGCGACCGATCCGACCGCGCCGCACATCACCGGGTCGCCCGCGCTCCAGAGCCCGACGGCACTGGCCAGCGCCAGGGTCACCAACGTGCCGCCGGCAGCCTCGCGAGCGAGAGTCCGTCCGTCCGGCTCGGTCCAGATCCGGCCGGCGAAGACGCATACCAGCACAATGACAACGTACGATTCGTATCCGAACGCCGACGCCATCGCGACCGCGAGCCGGTTTCCCACCGGTCCTCCCAGATTAGGATGGTGCCCGAGATGAAACGAAACGAGGCTCACCACCGCGTAACACGCCAGCCCAAAAAGACCCAGTGCCGCGAGTTCGACAACGATACGACTTCCGACCCCTCTCGCCTGCGGCTGTGCGGGCTCTGGCGGTGCGGCAGGTTCGCTTACGGCTTTCGGCTGACGAGCGATAGCGGTTACGGGACCTCCATGACATGCGGGATGACGAACGGCCGTTTTCCGACCGCGTCGATGAAATAGCGGCGCAGGACACGAACGACTTCGTCCTTGATACGCGCGTTGCTCGCGCGCAGCGGCGCATCCGCCGCGATGGCTTCGATACGCGCCTTCAATTGCTCCCCGGCACGCCGCATATGAGGCGAAGTTCCGTCGCCGGTCACCAGTCCGCGCGAGACCAGGTCGGGACCCGCGACGACCATGCCGGTACTCATCGAGATGGCGATAACCGCTATCACGGTCCCGTCGCGGGCGAGCGATCTGCGCTCGCTCAGCAGCGAGGTGTCTTCCATCTCGCCGCCCTCGAACAGGACCCTGCCTGCTGTCGCAGAGCGGCTTCGGCGGGCCTCGCCAGTCGTGAGCATAAGAGAATCTCCGTCTTCCAGCAGAAAGCAGTTGCGCTCCGCGATGCCGGTTTCGACAGCCAGCGACAGATGGCGGCTCAGATGACGATATTCGCCGTGGATCGGCACAAAGAACTCGGGCCGCGTGAGACGAATCATCTCGGCCAGCTCGTCGCGTCCGGCATGGCCCGAGACGTGGACCGGCGCCACGGCGTCGTAGACTACGTCGGCGCCCAGCTTGTAAAGCCGGTTGACGAGAGTGTTGATCATGCGCTCGTTGCCCGGGATGAACCGCGAGGAGAGTACCACGCTGTCGCCGGGTTCAACTCGGACACGCGGATGATTGTCGGCGGCAAGCTTGGCGAGCGCGGAGAAAGATTCGCCCTGGCTTCCACTGGCCAGATAGGTGAGATGGCTCGGATCGAGGAACTGGGCTTCTTCGGGCTCTATGAAAGTTCCGGGCGGAAACGAAAGTTGTCCGGTTTCAAGCCCCAGACGCACGCTCTCGCCCATCCTGCGCCCGAGCGGCACGATACGCCGCCCCATCTCGCGCGAGACTTCAGCGACCTGGCGGATACGATGCAGATGGGAGGAAAAGGCGGAAAGAAAAAATCGATTTCGCGTCCGCGAAACCAGATCGCGCAGGATTGGTTTCAGCGAACTCTCGGAACCGGAGCGACCCTCGCGTTCGACGTTGGTCGAATCCGAAAGAAGAAGCCGGACGCCCGCCTGACCGAGTTCCGCGAAGCGCGCGGTATCAAAGCGTTCGCCGTCCACCGGCGCATCGTCGATTTTGAAGTCGCCGCTATGGACGATTGTTCCGATCGGCGTCCCAATCGCAAGCGCGACCGAGTCGGGCGTCGAATGGGTCACGCGAATCGGTTCGATCTCGAACGGCCCGAGCGAAAGTCGGCGGCCCGGAACGATCGGACGGAAATCGGCGTCATAGTCGAGATACGCTTCGGCAAGCCGGCGGCGGGCGAAAGCCAGCGTAACGCCAGTGCCGTAGACGGGCAGGCGAAAACGGCGGAGCAGATGAGGCAGCGCACCAATATGGTCCTCGTGCGCGTGGGTGAGAATCACCCCCTCGAAGGTGAGACCGCTGTTTGTCAGCCAGGAGAGTTCGGGGATGTAAACCCCGCTTCCGAGCAGGCGATCCTCGGGAAACATCACGCCGCAATCCACGATTACGGCCCGACCGGCGCACTCCAGCACCATAAGGTTGAGCCCGATTTCGCCCAACCCTCCCAAGGCTATGAGCCTTACCGAGGTGGATGCGGTATTGCCTGCCCCCATCGCCTAATCAACCTGCCTCCGCGACCGCCTTTCGATTATATCCCGTGCCATTGAGGCGCGAAAGGCGACTCCGCACGGGCGCGACGAGACACGGGGCACGCCAACCGCTGACGGCTGGGGATTTTTCCTTGGAAGCCTGCTTGCGTTGGTGGCCGGGTGGCGTTAGCTTCGCTCGAAAAGGTGGCGAGAAATGTCAGTTAACAAGGTCATATTAGTCGGCAACCTGGGGCGAGACCCAGAGATTCGCTACCTCCCGTCCGGTCAGACGGTCGCATCCTTTTCCGTCGCCACGACCGAGCGCTTCAAGGGACGCGACGGCCAGATGAGGGACCAGACCGAATGGCATAACGTGGTCGTTTACGGGAAACAGGCCGAACTTTGCGGCCAGTATCTCAAAAAAGGCCGCCAGGTCTACGTCGAAGGCAGGCTGACCACCCGTCAATGGGAGGCCAAGGACGGAAGCGGCAAGCGCAACCGCACTGAAGTTGTCGCGCTTCGGGTCCAGTTCCTCGGCGGACGCGCCGGTGCGGGTGCCGATGAAGGATTCGGCGGAGGTCAGGGATTTGGCGGGGGTTCGGGCGCCGGCGATGAACCGCCGCCTCCGATGGACGACGAAGACATCCCCTTCTAGTTCCAGGCGGACGTCACTGCTTGCGCGAGAGATGCCTGATACGCCTTAGCGTTGGCGGCGGCGGAGCAGATGAGGCAGCGCACCAATATGGTCCTCGTGCGCGTGGGTGAGAATCACCCCCTCGAAGGTGAGACC
>JBJKQX010000537.1:0-6145 GCA_046704965.1 Binataceae bacterium (SeqCode) | reverse complement strand
ATAGCGTGCTCGGCGCGCCATCAAAAAGCGCGACCACGCTCACAGGCGCGCTGCGCTGGCTCGCCGGTCCGATGCCCAAGCATGCTCGATTCGAGCGGCTTGATCTCATGGATCGAGCCTACGCGCTGCTTGGCGACCGGAAGCGCCAGATTGAGGTCCGGACGGAGATCTACCGGCGAGCGCCGGGGATTCACACTTATCGCGCGCTTGCGGAGATCCTACCCCCGGCCGAGCGCGACGCGTTCCGGACCCGTGCTTGTGAGGACGCCAAGACCAACCCGCATGTGGCCACTGCCGCCGAACTGATGTTCGCGCTGGGGGAGTTCGCGCTCGCCGAGCAGCTCATCATCGACCGCACCGGTGAGCTCGACGGGCGCAACTATGGTCTGCTGACTGAGCTGGCGAAGACCGCCAAGGCACACGGTCAGCTGCTGGCCGCAGCCCTGATCTTAAGGGCACTCCTCGACGCCATCCTCGCTCGCGGGTACGCGAAGGCCTACGGACACGGCGCGCGTTATCTTCTCGAGCTTCGCGAGCTCAGCGCGCACATCGACGATTATCGCGGCCACCCCTCACACGAGTCCTACGAGAGTGCCCTGCGGCTCGGGCACGGGCGGAAGACAACCTTTTGGGCGAGACTGATCTCGCCCTTGGATCCGGACTGAATATCCGGTGGGCGGCACGAGGTTGTGTGCTTGGTCGGTCGACTGGCATTCCCGCCGCGCTTTGAGTACGGCAGAAATCGCGCTGAGCGGCTTGAGCGAACCCCGGTTTTGGATCGCTGCCGCGTCCTCAGGCACACCGACTCCATGCGCGTCAGATTCTGGCTATCGATCACCAACGCCATCCACCGCAAACTCTTCATGTAGTTTTCATGCGGCGGGAATTCATTGAACGTAAGTCTTTGTTTTATTGGCGCTCCCTACGGGATTCGAACCGGTGTTACAGCCTTGAGAGGGCTAGTCCACTGGTCTACATCCATCGCCTCCAATCGGCGCTCGCCGCGGCTGACTTGAGCCGCATCGCCCCACCAAGCAGCTGCGCAGCTTCCAGCGTGGCACGCCCCGGCTGGAGACTGCCATGCGATTGAGTCTGGGAACCCGTCGGGTTCGGGATCCCAGAAAGGGCCCTCGTCACGTCCGAGGACCACGAAATTCGATGCCGTTGAAGACAGTTGCACGTACGAACCAAATGCGACTATATTTCTTATCAGGGCTGTCCCAACGTTGATCAACCAGAAGCGCATAAGTGATTGACGGACTTGTGAAAATCGCAGTTTTCGAGGTGTTAACGATTTCGACCTCGGAAGGTGCCATCGTGGCCGCGGAACGGGGTTCCGGGGGTCGTGACGATGCACACGGGCAAGCTGGTCTTTGCGCAGCTGATGGATCACCTGCCGCCGATGGTTTTCGAGCGCTGCGTGGCACGGTACGGAGGCAACCACAAGGTCAAGAGCTTCACGTGCCGGGATCAGTACCTGTGCATGGCGTTCGCGCAGCTGACGTTTCGCGAGAGTCTGCGCGACATCGAGGCGTGCCTGCGCTCGCAAGCCGAGCGGATCTACCACATGGGCATCCGTGGACAGGTCTCTCGCAACACCCTGGCCAACGCCAATGCGGTTCGCGACTGGCGCACCTATGCCGACTTCGCGCAGCGTCTGATTGGTATTGCTCGCAAGCTGTACATCGACGAACCCTTCGGGGTCGATCTGGCGAACACTGCCTATGCGCTGGACTCCACGACGATCGATCTGTCGTTGTCGCTGTTCCCGTGGGCGCCGTTTCGCTCGACCAAGGCGGCGGTGAAGATGCACACGCTGCTGGACCTGCGCGGCAATATTCCCAGCTTCATTCACATCAGCGACGGCAAGCTCCACGATGTCAACATCCTGGATCAACTGATCCCGGAAGCCGGCGCGTTCTACGTGATGGACCGTGGCTACATCGATTTCGCAAGGCTGTATCGGCTGCACCAAGCCGGCAGCTTCTTCGTCACGCGTGCGAAGAAGAACATGGATGCACAGCGCCGTTACTCCCATCCGGTGGTTCGATCCACCGGCGTTCGCTTCGACCAGACGCTCGTGCTCCAAGGCTACCAGTCGACCAAGGACTACCCGCAGACGCTGCGCGGCATCCGATACAAGGATCCCGAGACGGGCAAGCGCCTGCTGTTCATTACCAACAACACCGTCTTGCCGGCACTGAGCATCTGCGCTCTGTACAAGGCCAGGTGGCAGGTCGAGCTCTTCTTTCGCTGGATCAAGCAGCATCTACGCGTCAAGGCGTTCTTCGGCACCACCGAGAATGCTGTGAAGTCGCAAATCTGGATTGCCGTCTCAGTCTACGTCCTGGTCGCCATCGTGCGAAAGCGGCTCAACCTCTCCCGCAGTCTGTACGAGATCCTACAGATTCTGAGCCTCAACCAGTTCGAGAAAACCCCGCTGGATACGCTGCTTTCTCGATCCGCCGAGCTGCCGGAAAGCACTCAAACCGCCAACCAGCTGATTTTGTTCGAATAACGTTGGGACAGCCGTGATTTCTTATATGAATCGTGCGGCACAACACGAGCGGTCTCAGCCGGAGCCTCAACTGGCCCTGGACACCCGAAGTCTCTATGAGGCGCTCTCTGAACTGATCCGGATCTATCAATTCCGCGATCGCGACCGGATCTGCTGCAATGAGATTTCGGTAACGCAGTGCTATGCGCTCGAGGCACTGGTGACGTTGGCTCCGATAACGGTGAATGCCCTCGCAGCTCGTCTTTACCTGAATAAGAGCACAACAAGCCGTGTCGTGGACGCGCTTGAGCGCAAGGGATACGCAGCCCGCTCCCAGGATCCGGAGGATGGCCGAGTCGTTCGCCTACGGGCGACGGCAAAGGGACGAATGCTGCACGAAAAGATCCTGGATAGAATCCTCGCAGAAGAGCGGGAATTGATCCGGGAGTTTCCTCCGGAGGTTCGCAAGTCAATGGTTCTGCTGCTTCGGAGTTTGACGCGCGCAGCAGAACGCAAGATGAACGAGGGCGGCAGTCTTTGCTGCAGGTAAAGGCCCCTTTTTTACCTATATAGTTCGGACTGGCAACCAGGTGAGCGATCATGAACAGAGAGTTGATCCGTAATGCCGTCCCTTCCGACGCCGATGCGGTCGCCATTCTGTTGCAATCCGCCGGTCTGCCTGCGAGCGGAGTCCGTGAGCGTTTCGGTGAAAATTACGCAGTGGTCAACATTGATGGTGAGGTTGTCGGCGCAGCCGGGATTGAGCTGTATGGCAAAGACGCCTTGCTTCGGTCCGTCGTTGTCAAGGAGGCCGTTCGAGGATTCGGCTACGGGAGTGACGTCGTCCTTGATCGCCTGCATTGGTCACTGCGACAAGGAATCACCAGTGTCTACCTTTTGACGACCACAGCCGTACACTACTTCCCTCGATTCGGATTCCGAGTGGTGACGCGTGATCAGGTTCCGGAGACAATTGGGGGCTCGATTGAATTTCGTTCCGTCTGTCCGAGATCTGCAACGGTGATGTGGCTCCAACTTTCAGCCGAGATCTTCGCGCCGATGCACAAGTTCAACAAGTCAAACGGAGAATCGTATGAATGAGACAGATGTGAAAGCCGTAGTCAAAGAAAAGTATGGCAGCGCCGCAGTGCGAGTGATGAGCGGGCGAGGCGGCGGCTGTTGCGGCGACGCCAAGGAAATCGGATGCAGCTCGGACCCCATCACCTCAAACCTATATGACGCGACTCAGGCAGGGCAAATTCCCGAGCAGGCGCTACTGGCCTCACTGGGTTGCGGAAATCCGACGGCACTGATCAAACTGAACCTGGGCGAAATAGTGCTGGATCTGGGCTCGGGCGGAGGCATTGACGTGCTTCTCTCGGCACGCCGCGTGGGTCCAACCGGCAAAGCCTATGGGCTCGATATGACGGACGAGATGCTGGCCTTGTCTGAGGAAAACAAGCGTCGGGCAGGAGCGGACAATGTTGAGTTTCTGAGGGGCGAGATCGAACACATCCCTCTACCGGACAATTCAGTGGACGTCATCATATCCAACTGCGTGATCAACCTTTCGGCCGACAAGGACCAGGTCCTGCGTGAGGCATTCCGCGTGCTGAGGCCTGGCGGGCGGCTGGCCGTCAGCGACGTGGTGACAATGGGCGCGATTCCGCCCGAGGTGCGCAAGAGCGTGCTGATGTGGGTAGGCTGCGTCGCTGGTGCACTGGACGATGTGGAGTACCTCGGAAAGTTGGAGACAGCCGGCTTCGCAGAGATCGAGATCGAGTCGACCCGAGTCTACCGCATGGAGGATGCGCGGGCGATGCTCAGCGAGTCTGGCATCGATGTGGACTCCATCGCACCGCAGGTAAACGGAAAGTTCATGAGCTGCTTCATTCGAGCTGTGAAGCCGATGGCGTCAGCATGCGGTGCCGCGCGTGATCCCCGTGAGGGCTCATGGGATCGCCACAGCTGCGATTGAATGCCGCCATCATGTACGCAGGGATTTCGAAGGGCTATTCGGCTGGAGGCGATGGACCTAGATTGCTTCAGCTCCATAGGCAGGGCGTCGAAGTAGCTCTGACGGAGTGATGCCAGGGACATTGCTGAAATCGGCATAGTTCGGATCCAGTGCGACCGCACGAATGACTCCATTCAAGGTGCAGACTCGTTGCAGGCGGTCTGAAGTAAGAAGCGGGCGTCAGAAGCCGTTCCCTACCGCACCCGAATGGCGATAAAGAATGAACCTTGCAAAGCGCTCAGGCGAGTTGCTTCGGGTCGGTCTGCGGAGTCTGGACAGATGGCAATTGCCTAAGCTGTTTCGGGGCAGCCCGAGAGTTGGGCGCGAGGCAGAGGTGTACTTCGGGACTGCCCAGCCTCGCTTGCGCCTACCAGCAGCCGGAAGAATACCGGGTGATCCGTGAGAGATTATCGGGCCAGAGAGAGCCGTGCCTGAGCGAGGGATGACAGGCACTTCCTGATTTCTCAAGTTCACTTGCGATATAGCGGACCGTGCGGCACCGAGTCTATCAAGGAAATGGGTCCGGCGGGTGTAATCCGTTGCGTTGGCGCGCAGTGTTGCCTCCGAAGCGCTCGGCCGGGCTTTAGCGTGAAACCGCTGCGCCGACGGGGGCCGCATTGAGGAAGTTCGGGATTGCTTCGCCGAGAATTCCCGGGGCAGCGCGCCGCAGATCCGCGCGCTCCGGGAAATCTCCGCAGCGGGCGTTTCTGGCCGCATGCGGTATGAGATTGTCCCTACTTAATCCGAAGACGGCTGCGGCGAACGCGATCACGATTGCCGCATGTCGCATCACGGCACCATTTGCGTATGTTGCGGGAAGTCTCGTCGAAGAAAACCCACCGACACTCGGCGTTCGGACAGACCTTGATGCGGTTCGGATCATCCTGGACGACGCATTTTGCGAAGGACTCCAACGCTGCGACGCGGACCCAATCCGGGCCGACCCGCGCGGGCCTCACCGTCAGTTGCCAATCACCCGGATGCCCGGAAAGTATCCGTTGCACTGGAACTTGAAGCGCAGAATTAACGGCCCGAAGACCCGCGGCGGAAATGAGGTGAGACGTGGTCCACGTCGTTACCAATGAGCGCAGCACGGAGCGGGCTTTGCGCATTGCTCCGGTGGCGCGCCGTGTCTCACGCCTCGCCCAGCGCCCGAGCTCCCAGCGAATCAGGCATGCCTTCACCCATGCTTCATCGTCCAGGTGGTCTGTCAAGTTTCCGCGCCCGTCGAAGTGCATGCTGTTGACCACGTCAATCCACAAGTACCGCCGACCGAACCCCTCCGCCAGAAACCTGTCGTCTGGATTGCCCACTGGATGCTCAGATTTCATCGGGTTACCTCTTCAAAGATTATACACCGCGTGCCCTCTGGCCCCCTCCCTTCGGACGGCGGAGGTCTGGCGTCAGGGAGAGCTGCCAGTAATGTGTAAACGACCATTGACTCATTACACCGCGAGGCGGCATCATGGTTTGAAGGCTGCCCGAGGGACATGCGATGGCAAAGGCGATAACGCTGATCGGCGCACCGACGAGTGCGGGTGCCCACTCCCCGGGCCAGGAGCGAGCGCCCAGTGCGTTGCGCGGCGTTGGGCTCCTTGATCGGTTGCGAGCGGCAGGAATTCATGTGGAGG
>JBJKQX010000536.1:0-3451 GCA_046704965.1 Binataceae bacterium (SeqCode) | reverse complement strand
CACCGAGGCTTATCGCATCGGGAAGAAAGACGGCCGTTAATATTGAAACGGCATATTTTTCGAATATCGCTGCGTGATCAAAGAGCACATTCACGCGCTTATCAATATGCTGTAGGAACAGCTTCCGCTCTGCTGCCCGGGGGGTCTCAAGCGTCTCGCCGCAAGGTGTGCATAGTCGTATACTAAACGCGGTCGGCCAAGCCGCTATGATTGCTGGCGCAGGAGGCCAGGAGCCGAAAGCCTTGGAGTTGAACGATGGAAGCGAAGGTTTCGGATGTCCTTAAGAAAAAGGGTGATCGAGTCGTCACCGTCTCCACGCAACAAAGTGTAGCTTCGCTCGTCGAGGTCCTGACCAAGAATCGGATCGGCGCAGTGCCTGTGCTCGGTCAGGATGGGCGACTGGTCGGAATAGTCTCCGAGCGCGACATCATTCGCGGCATCTCGGAACATGCCGAAGGGCTGCTCGCACTTTCTGCGGAACAACTGATGACTCGTGACGTCAAGACTTGCTCGCCGGACGACCGGTTGGTTGATCTCATGCAGGTCATGACAGTACAGCGCTTTCGGCACTTGCCGGTAGTGCAAAATGATGCGCTTTGCGGGATCGTCAGTATCGGCGACGTAGTCAAGCAGCGCCTTGAAGAGATCCAGTTCGAGGTGGAGAGTCTCCAGACTTACATCCGTTCGCCGTGACCGGCGTCTCGGGCGAAAGAAAGACCGTCCTTCCGGAACAACTGTCCGCTTTCGTTTGAGACTTCCGCTATCGCGATAAGCGCGCCGCGAATAATCTGCAGCCCAAGCCGCGGGCAGGCGCGCTGGTCCCCTTAGAAAAGGCGCTGCGTGGCGATGCGCGCACCTTCGACCATCGCGCGCATCTTCTGCCAAACAACCTCTTCAGCCACTTCACCAAGACCGGCCGAGGTGTCGAATCCACAATCGGTTCCGGCCATCAATCGGCGCGGATCGCCCACTGCGTTGGCAACACGCTCTATCCGGTCGGCAACAACCTCGGGATGCTCGACGTAGTTGGTAGTCGTGTCGATCACGCCGACGATAAGCTCCGTTTCAGGCGGCAGCGGACTTCGCTTGAAGCATCGATACTCATGCTCGTGGCGCGGATTCGCCATCGAGAGCATCAGTGCTCCGACGCGCGCCTGATATAGACGCGGAAGAATCTCGTCGAGTGCGATGTCTTCGTCGTGCGGACCTTCGTAATTGCCCCAGCAGACGTGCATCCGGACCCGCTCGCGGGGCACGCCCTGAAGGGCCCTGTTGATCGAGTCGATCACGCGATCGACAAAGCCGAGAAACTCACTCAGAGGCCGGTCGGTGAAGCTCGTATGACGCTCCATAGCGAGGTCGGGACAGTCGAGCTGTAGGACGAACCCGTGCTTGACGATCGTTTCATATTCGACGCGCAGGGCATCGCCGAGAGCGTCTACGTAATCGCCAACATCAGGGTAGTACGAATTTAGCATCGCGGCGGCGATGATGCCGGGCGATGGCGCCGTCATGAATGCTTCCGCAAAACGGGACTTATATTCGGCGAGCGCCTTCAGCGTGTCTTCGCATTCGCGCTCGACCGCTTCGCGTCCCGTGTAACGAACTTCTCCGGTCGCCATCGGCGCGTGCATGAGATCGACCTGGATTCGCGACATCAGCTCGCCAAGCTTGAGTTTCGTGAACGTCGGATATTTGACCAGGTCGTGCATGAACGGGCGCTGACTTTTCCCGGAAAACCCGCTCATCCGATGCTGCACGTAGGTAAAGAAGCTCTCGCGCGATTGTTCGCCGTTGTTCACGATGTCGATTCCGGCGTCGAGCTGCTTCTTGATCACCGCGGATGTCGCGTCGAACGCGCGCCGCTCCAGCTCGCGCACGTCGACCGGTTCGTGGCGGCTGAGCTTACCGAGCATCGATGCCAACTCGGGCGGGCGCGGCAGGCTGCCGGCGTGAGTCGTCAGAATGCGATTCTCAAGCGTGGCCATAGCGCCGCTCCAGCTGCATGATTCGGCCAAACATCTCGATCACGTTGCGGGGCGAATCGTCGTCATTGATCTCCCGGTAGAGTGTATCGACCGTCACCGCGATACGTCCGGCGGCGTCCCATTCGCCGAAAGATCCGAGCGCGATGTCCTGAGCGGCTTCCCACGAATTCATCCCCGCGGTGTGCCGTTTGCGCGTCTCGGTATCAATGTAAGTGAGGTAATCCTGCATCCGCTTGACGCCGGCCTTGTCGGTAATCGGGCCATGGCCGGGCACGACCACTTCCACGTCGAGCGCCATGATTCGATCGCACGCGCGAATCCAGTTGCTGACCGGGCCGGTCCACGCGATCGGAGTGCCGTCGATAAAAAGGATGTCGCCGGTATAGACGACCCGGTTGGCAGGAACGTAGGCGATAACGTCGCCGGCGGTATGCGCCGGTCCCACCTGAATTAGCTGCACCTCTTTGTCGCCTACCTTGACCGTGTACTCGCCGGTGAACGTTCTATCCGGAAGCCGCATAGTGACCCCGGCAAGATCGAAGGCGCCGAAAACTTGCTTGAAGAACGCGCCGACCTCGCCCAACGCATCGCTGTTTTTCATCAACTCCGCGAGTCGCTTTGGATTACCTTCCTCGAGCATCTCGTGTGCGGTGGCTTCCGAAGCGACTATGACGGCATTGGTCGCGAGGCGATTGCCGAAAGTGTGATCGCCGTTGGAGTGAGTATTCACGACCGTACCGATTCGATCGCCGCCGAACCCTGTAGCATCCTGCATCGTGCGGAGCATCTCTGCGGTCAATCGCTCATCGAAGAGCGTATCGACGAGCAACGATTCCTCGGCGTCGGTAACCAGGCCGGCGTTGCTGAAGCCCCATGTGCCCGACGGCTGCAGGTACGCGTACGCGCCACGTCCGAGATCGTGCAAACCCTTCGTGAATTGCCACTTGCTCATAAGTCCTCCTGGCGCTGGCCGAGCATAGCACTCTTTGGCCCAAAGCGCCGATCGGCTAAGTTTCTGGATTGCCGGGAAATCCGGGCTTGAGACGCGCTACTATTACCGAGGCCCGATTACTGTAGCATCGAAGGACTGATTGCGAGCGGAACGAGCGGGAACCATCCGGCACGGAGATGAGCGATGCCTGAGGACGATCTGAGTTTCACCACGAACGGCAGGGTTCACGGCGACGCGAAGTATATTTCGCCACTGCTCGGAGACATTGCGGCTCAGGCCTCAGAGGCCGACCTGACGCGATCGATCTCTCCTGACGTGATTGCAGCAATCAAGAAGAACGACATCATGAGGATTTCCGCCTCGCGCGAAATTTCCGGCCTTGAGGAATCCGTCGTCGCGATCGCAAACGAGCTCCGGGCGATCGCGCCGTGCTGCGGCTCGACGGCGTGGTGCATGTGGAATCATCTGTGCGTGTTTCATCATTTCGCCGGAGTGCTTGGCCCTGCGAATG
>JBJKQX010000535.1:0-14645 GCA_046704965.1 Binataceae bacterium (SeqCode) | reverse complement strand
TGAGCGGGTTGGAGGCGTCGCGTATCGCGTGGACCGTGACGTCGTAGGTCACCTTCTGACCGTCGGCCCGCTCCACCGAGATCTTCCATTCGCCCGTCTCCGCGCCCATCAGAACCAGCTTGCCCGGCTCCTCGCTGTGCACCACCAGTGCCCGCGGATTCGAAATTACTTCCACGCCCGGAGTCGCCGAAGGTTTCAAACCGCTGATAACCTTGCTCTGCCCGGCGTTCAGGGTTAGCGAAATCCACCTCTCGTGGTTTGTCGCATTGGCCGAACCGCATATGAAGATAACGATCAGCAGTGCGATAAACGGAAGAATCCCGCGACCGAGTCGTACCTCTGCCATTCTCTTCCTCTCTTCCGCCCTGTTCCGGTCGGCTAGGGAATCTGGATAGCTTTTATCTGCGGTAGGTATCCCGCCCCGGCGCTCGGAGTGCTTGCGCTTCCCGTGTTGTATGCCAGAGCCTGCCTAACCGCCGCCGCTGCACCACGGCGGTCCGCATAAGACGCCGTGCGGCCTGGTATCGTTTGAGACAGCCGTAATTTCCCATGAATGAAGGAGACGGTTTGGCTCCTCTTGCCGTTGCGCATGATTTCCACCGAGTAACCCCGGCGCCTGACTCTAGGAGTTGCCGCAAGCCCCGATGCCCTCGTGCTTTGCGTGGTCATCACCGAACCCATCGCAAAGCGGCCCAACAGATCCGCGATATCCACTCCCGAGGTATTAACAATTCTCGTGTCATCGTAGCCGCGCATCACAAGCCGCAAAGTCCCTTCGCGGCTGGCTAGCGCAAGTTTCTCAGCCTGATGTGGACTGACCAGAAGAGTTACCACCTTAACGATCTTGGCCCCGCCCCTGCGCGGGTTTATTTCCTGCGCCACGGCCAGCACTCGCACATCCTGCAAGACTATTTTCGCGAAAGGCTGCTGCCCGGGACCGTTGCCGGCGAGCGCGACCAAAACGTCGACCCGCGTGTGCGGCTGAACGAATCCCGCAATGTCGCTCACGGCGTCCACCGGAACTGACATCGCCCGCATTCCGCGTGGAATCATAAGCGGCATAATCGCGTTCGCCCCTTTGCGCGAAACGATCCCCTGGCTCAGGACCGGCTCACCCGGAAACAACTGCGTCAGAGCGTAACTGTTCTCAACCGCTGCGAGCTGTCGAAAGGCTCCCCCGGGAACACTATCGGACGCCCAACCTACCAACTTCACCATCGAGGGCTTTATTCGCGCGCCGATTGGAATCTCCGTGGCCGCCACGACAATCTTCACCTGGCTCGCTATCGCCTTACGCATCTCGTTGTCCCGTTTCCGCAAAGCGGAAAACACCACAACTGCAGCAAGAAACGCCGCTACCATCGCGAGCACGAGGAATACCGCCGACCGCCTCATTCGCTATTCATCCCTATTCGACTTCCAACCACTTCCGACCCCGGCCCCTTTCAAGTCCTCATTCGCTCATCGTCGTTTCCGTTGCGCTCACAGTCGTCGGCAGCGTTTGCGGCATACCAAGGCCACTGAACAATGCCGCCATGTCGGCAACCAGCGCGTTCGAGCTAAGATCGTAGGAAATCGACACCGTTACCGGCTGCCCAAACTTGCTCGCCTGCTCCACGCTCACCGCAAGCAAAGCGCCGCTATTGGCGGTAATCGTAGGCGAGCCCAACTCTCCCGACTTGATATACGCCTCGATGGCGGAAGCGCTTAGATCCGGATTTATCGCAGCGTAACGAGCGCCACTGTATGCGAGCTGACTCACGGCCAGCTGCGTTTCACCGATCACAGCGAACGTCAGGGCAATAAAGATGAAAAAGATGAAAAGCGGAGCCAGCAACGCGAACTCGACCATAGTTTGGCCGCTCTCGTCACGCCGCACCCCTCTTTCCATTCCGCCTCTCAACCGTTTCATCTCTCACTGCAGCCAATCGCCGGCGTGGGCCTGGGCAGCACCATTCGGACCGTGCTACCCGGGCTGCCGCACCGGCTTGCGTGAGTTTCCTCAGACCGAGCCGCTGAGAGTCGACGTTACACTTGTGATAATGCCTTTAATCCCGCCCTCCAACGAGACGTAGGCGGTGTAACCCGCCACTGCCACCGCAGCAATGATCAGCACATACTCAGTCATCGTCTGACCCCGTTTGCTCTCGCGCAGCTTGATATACCATCTGAGCATCGTATCCATACCATCCCTCCTTACCATTAAGCCGACCGAGAATAATCTCTCAAGCCGGGTTGCTTCCGGACTCACATGCGACCGGTGTGAAAACACACTGTGCGTATCTCGGCGACCGTACGCATCACGCCCGTCTCACTTGATAAGAACCGCCTGATAGCCGCCGTACGCAATCGACCCGCCAGGCTGTCCACCGGGAACCGTTTCCTGCAAAAATATCGCTGTTACGTCGAGCTTTTGGTTTACGCCGACGAGCCATATTCTCGCGAAGCCTTCGACCGGAACCTGCGACTTGCCGTTGATATCCGCGAAGTCCACGATAGGGACAGTCACCGCTCGCGGGTCGTCCAATGAATGATTGCTATAAGTGGCGTCGGGAAATTCGTCCTGCCCTGAGGTGATGCGTGAGTTGAAGGCGGTTTGCGTCGGTCCGTTCATCACGCCCGTCTGCGTCGCGATCAGGTCTCCCACGTTTACCGTCCCGCTGTAACCGTCCGCTATGTTTTCCGCGAACGTCGACGCGCCGCCCTGGCCCAGGGCAAGAGCGCCCCAGTTCCCGGGACCATACGACGACGACGAGTCGAACAACGTGATTTGTTGCCCGAAGGTATAGTCGGTGCGTGAATCTATACCCACCGGCAAGATTCCGCTCGCCCCGCTTGCTCCCCTCACTGCGGCTGTTGCGGTCGCGACGACCGGACCTTCCGTAAGGCCCAGTATTCGGCCGAAGTAGTAAGGCACCGAGCGCGTTAGTTTGATGCTAAGTGTAGTATCGTCGGAGCCGACGACTACTGAGCTGATTTCACCCGCCGCGATACCATTCAGCTTTGCGTACTTGTCCGCTGTCTCCAGTGCACGACTGGGATTTCCGGGCAAATAGCCTGCTCCTGCCAATGCGGCCGCATCGGCCGCCTTCTGCAACTGCGCCCACTCGAAGTAGAACACGGACAGGTCAGTACCCAGCGCAACCGAGCCGATCACCACGGGAAGAAGAACCGCCAGAATGACCATCATCTGGCCTCGCTGCGTCGCGAGCTGGTGAGTTCGAGTCTGGTTTCGTATCCCTTTCATGGTCACGCTTTGGCTTCGAGCTGTTCGAGCGGAGATGTCTCCCGTGTAATGTCAGTCGTGCAGGTCTCATGCCATTAGCCACAGGCCGATGAATACGGAGGTTTTTGATCTTTGTGCTTTTACGACTTTCGAATTTGGAACGTTCGATGTCCCTCAAACGGACATGGTTGCCAACCTGGCAACTATACGGTTGATTGCCGGACAAGAAGTGCTACGGTGCGCAGGCTCTACGTATCTCGGCAATCATATATGCCTAAGGGTGCGAGGCAACGAAGACTAGTGCATAGTTGGCGATAATACAGACTACTTAATATCCAACTTGACTATGCGAGCCATACGGTCGCTATCGCCTATGGCCGTCCGGGAAGGCTGAGTTCAAGCAGCTTCGATCGCCGCGGGGTGGAAATACGTCGATGCCCGCCTTTGCGGGCGTCGCGACGTATTCGCATCGCTCTCGGGCCTAGGCTTGCGATCGGTCTTTCAGGCGGTCACACTCACAGCAACAAATGCCATCCAAAGGCGACGGTATGTTCACTGTGCCTGGAGTAGCTCTCGAGACGAGTCGTGGGCCGCTGGGTTTTTGCCGACGGCCTTTAATTCGTTTTCTGTTTTGGTTTACGAACAGAAAGCCACTGCCTGCTCTCGCCGTCGTGCTATCTTCCGTCATTCTTGCAGGGTGTGCACCGAGCGCGATGAGCGGCACCCGGCAGCAGATTGCCGCGCATCAGTACGTCGCAGCGCATCGGCAACTTGTCGCCCTGCTAGAGCATCCCGACCGGCTCACGCCGGACGAGCTGCGAGAGGCCAGAGACAGCCTTTGTCTTACGGAGTTCAAGATTGGCCCACCGACGTATCCACTGCGCGAGCAGCGACGTGTTTGTGCTGAGGCGGCGGATGGCGGAGGACGCCAGAGCCGCGAGATCCTCGCGGCTATCGACAATTCAATGCGCAGTGACGCGGAACGTAGGGTCGAACAGGCACTTCGACGCAGGGACGTGGCGGACGCCGAGGACGCGGCATTCGAGTACCAGTCTGTGCCGGGCGCCGATCGGCGCAAGATCGCGCATTGGTCGCAAACGATGTGGCTGATTGTCCGCCAACAGAACAAGCATCTCGACGCACATCATCGGCGATCGTTGCACCGTACCATCGCGAAATTGCGAAGGAAGTATACAAAGAAGCGCAGGATGAACAGCGAAACGTTCCTGCGCTGGGTCACGAAGCAGGGACTGATTGACGGCGGGACGATCTTTTATCCCGTCGGGCTGACGCGCTCGAGACTCACGCTGGCCGTCGAACCCCGGAATATACATGCAGCCTCGCTCAACCTTGGTCGCTTCACCGCGGTAAACGACGCGCTGGCCGCTCGATGCGGTTGCAACGCACATACGGAGGTCGCCCTGTCTGAAACGGGCTTTCCGCTTTACGAGGTCTTCGTCGATCCGAGGCTGGAAAGCTCGGAATTACTGATCATTTCCCATCGTTGACGGCCGGCACGAAATCCGTGCTCGCGCAGGTGCGAGCGTCAGAGTCTTATGACACTTGACCTGCCATCACGCGCGTAAAGAAAGCTGAGCAGATAATCGCGCATGTGTCGGGTTAGCAAAAAGTTGTTACGGACGTGCTCGCGGCCGTTCTCGCCGAGACTCTTTGCGAACTCGGGAGCCGACAGCAGCTGCTTAATCCAGAATGCGGTTCCTTCGACGGTGTGGGTGAGAATGCCTGAAAACTTGTGCTTGACCTGAAGCGGAATGCCGCCGGTAGCACCAGCTATCACGGGTTTTCCCTTCCATAGCGCCTCGGATACCGTCAGGCCAAATCCCTCGTGAAGAGATTTCTGAATTACGACGCTGGAAGCCCGCTGGATCGCGTTTATCTCCACGTTGGACGTCGGCGGAAGGTTCAGGACGTGGATATCCGGGTCGCCGTTGGCCTCCTCGCATATCTCCTGATAGACCTCCTGACTTTCCGGATCGTCGGTCGCAGCACCGCCCGCCAGGATCAATTGGCCGTCGACCCTCTCGCGCGCCATTTTCCATGCCGCGAGCACACCGAGCGGGTCCTTGAGCCGGTCGAAGCGCGAGACCTGCGTAACGATAGGTTTGTCGCTATGGATACCAAGGCGGTCCAGAACCTCGTCTATCTGGCTCTGTGTCAATTCACGGTTTTTGTCGGAAAGCGGATCGATAGACGGGGCTATCAGCAGTTGCGGATTTGGTAGACTCCTGGCGAACTGGGGTGCGGAGAAAATTGTGACGTCGTACTTCTCGACCATGGGCGCGATAAACTCCCACGAATGAGGCCCCGGCGCCGACACATCGACGTGGCATCGCCACAGCCACGCGCCACCTATCCGCGGACGCGACCAGATCAATCCCACCGGCTGCGAGTCGTGAATAAAATGGATATCCGCATCCAGCTGAAGTTTCTGGACGTTAGCCTCGATGGTCTCGATATAGAGGTCGCGATCCGCTGCGGTGAAATCCACAGTCGCACCGTGAAGCGCGTTATGGAGTCTCTTCGTCAGGTCGAAGAATTCCTCCGTTCCTTCCATCACTTCCCAGCTTGCGACAATCCCGACCTCGTTGAGCAGCGGCACCAGGCGATGGAGGATTTCGGCCACGCCACCGCCAAAGCGGGTTGAATTGACGTTCACCACGCGGATTCCGCTGAGCTTTTCACCGAGGAGCCGAAGCTCCTTGATGACGCCCTCACCTACTATCGGCACGTAATCATCAAGCCCTGCCATTCCCCATCTCCCTAAGCCGCGCGTCGAACAGTGAGATCATGCGTTGCCTGAGTCCCTCCTCGGTGAAGGTATAGGGGTCGAGGCGACGCACCGTTTCAGCAAGCTCGCTTTCGCCCAATGCCATATCAAGCCATTTCGCAAAATCGTTGTCGCCCCGTTCGAGGCGAAGCCTCGCGTCAATGACGTGATATGCGATGGAACTCAAGGAGATCCGATTTACGCCGTCGCGCAGTTCGCGCAAATTGTAGGCACGGATCCCGGTCGGCAGCACGAAAGTTACCGACTCCATGAAGTGAAATTCCTGACCCGCCGCTACCGCCCGCAAGTTGGTCGCCTTGTCGAGGAATTGCTCGATCACACCCACGAACGCCTCTCGCGACTCCCGTATGCTGGTGAACCTGCGCAGATCCACCGCTGCAAGCTGCTCCCCGAGACGTTCCTCGAGCAACACGTTCGACACCCAGTACGCGAAGTCATTAGGTGGCTCCGGTGAGAGATACTGATGCTGCACCAAAAGGCGGTGAGTATGGTGGTAGATGACGGACCCTGGCACTGTACGCAGATGCTCGAGCATCTCCGCTAGATCACGCGCTCTTAACCCTGTGAGAAGGGTGAGATTCAGCCGCGAACGAAACTCAAACGGTGTAAACGCTAGCACGAAAGAGCAAATGCGATGCAAAAAGTGTTCCGTTTGACCATCAGCTTGCCGTTGGTGGATATCTGGAGTAATAGTTAAATATTGCAGCAGTTTTCGGCTATTTCCTGCAACTGCCCGGTTAGTTTGACGTGATGAGTATTCCTAACGACCGCCGCCAAATCACGCATCACTCGAATAGTCAGCAAGCATCTCAGGAGACAGAACTGGCGGGCCGACGGTTGCTGGTTATGTCGAATCGAGCGCCGATTCGGCTGGTTGGTGAGGGCCCCAATGAACGAATCGAACCGACCGTCGGCGGCGTAGGTTCGACTTTCCTGCGACTGCTCGAACGCCACGGCGGGCTCTGGATCGCATGGCCCGGAGGTCACAAGGCCGCCGGGCATCTACCGTTCCCTCCCGGACAACCGCGCTTCGCCATATCGTTCGTTTCTCTGAGCGAACGCGACGTATCCCTCTATTACTACGGATTGTGTAATCGCGCCTTATGGCCGCTGATGCACTCGATGATCGCCAACACTCACTTCAATATTAATCATTGGCGGCAGTATCAGCTGGTCAACAAACGCTTCGCGGAGCGGGCGGTAGACGAAGCCGGACATGGCGACGCGCTCTGGATTCAGGATTTTCATCTCGCCCTGACGCCTCAGATGATCCGCGCCAAACGCGCCGATTTGCCAATCGGGATTTTCTGGCACGTGCCGTTTCCGCCGGTCGAGTTGTACATGGTTTTCCCGTGGCGGAAAGAACTGCTCGAAGGGATGCTGGGCAGCGATCTGATCGGGTTTCACACGCGCGGCTATGCGACCCATTTCCTCGACGCATGCGAACGTGTTCTTGGTGCCCAGGTCAATCGCAAGACCGGCGAGATTCGCTACCAGGGACACGTCACTCACGCGCTTGGATTTCCGCTGGGAATCCCTGTCGACTACTTCGAGGGGCTTGCGGCAAATCCCAAGACACGGGAGCGCGCTTCGCGAATCCGGCGCCAGATGAGAAGCGAGATCGTCGTGCTCGGAGTCGACCGGCTCGACTACACCAAGGGAATCCTCGAACGACTGCTCGGGTTCGAGCGATTCCTTGACATGAACCCTGCCTATCACCGTCGCGTCACTCTGGTGCTGATCGCGGTTCCGTCGCGCACCAAGGTCAGCGACTACATGACCCTCAAACGGCAGGTGGACGAAACCGTAGGCCGCGTGATAGGCAAGTTCTCTTCCGCGGGATGGGTCCCCATCCGTTATCTTTACACGCAGTTCGGTGCCGAGGAACTCGTCGCGCACTACGCGGCCGCAGACGTCGCCCTGCTCACCCCGCTTCGCGACGGCATGAATCTGGTGGCCAAGGAGTTCGTCGCTTCGCATCCCGGTGACGACGCGGTGCTTATCCTGAGCGAGTTCGCCGGCGCCGCGGAGGAACTGACGGAAGCCCTGCTCGTAAACCCGTACGACGCCGACGCCGTGGCGCTGCGGATCAAGGAAGCGATCGAGATGAGCCCCGATGAACGCAAGGCGAGGATGAGCGCGCTGCGCGATAAGGTTCGCTCGAACAACCTCGAGCGATGGTCGGCCGATTTCCTCCGCACCCTTACCCGGGAGTTCGCAGTTGGCTCGCGCACAGTCGCACAGACCCATACCGATTGAAAGACCGCGCCCGCTCCCGCACCGACTGCTTGCAAGTCTCCTTGAGCGCGGCCGCCTGCTGCTTTGCCTGGACTATGACGGCACGCTTTCCGAGATAACTCCCGACATCGCGAAAGCCATTCCCGTGCCTCGCGCGCGCGAGGCGATTGCGTCTATCGCTCTTTCACCCGGGTTGGTCACGGTCGCGATCGTAAGCGGCCGCGACCTTGCGACCGTGCGCCGACTGCTGGGAGTCAACAACGGAATCATGTTCGCCGGAACCCACGGCCTTGAACTGATAGGCCCCGACGGGGTGACACGCCTGGCACCGGGTGTGGAAGAATCTCTCGACGATCTCCAAGCGTTGCGTGACCATCTCGCCCGCGAGGTTCCCGCCCAGCGCGGCTTTGTCGTCGAGGACAAGCGACTCGCGATCGCGTTTCATTATCGCAAGGCTGACCCTACCGAAGCGGCACCGCTGCTCGCTAATTTCGAAGAATTTGTGGCATCGGTGACACCGCGACTTGAAATCATCAAGGGCAAGATGGTTTACGAGATGCTTCCGCGCGGGGTTGCCGGCAAAGGCTCTGCGGTTCGATGGTTCATCGAGCAGATGGGTGAGCCGCGCCCGCAGGTCGCCTATTTTGGCGACGACACGACCGACGAGGATGCTTTCTTCGCGCTTCGCCCGCATGACGCCGTGACCGTTCTGGTCGGTCCGGAGCGCGAGAGCTTTGCACGCTACCGGGTGGACGGACCCTCGGCGGTTGCCGACCTGCTCGCCGAGCTGTCCGCGACGCTGGCGTCCGAGCGACGAGGGAAACAGCGCTAGGCGACGCGCCGTGGGCGGTCGATCGCGATGGGGCGGCGTATCGAATCACGGAAAGTCATAACCATTGTCGCTATCGCGGCCGCACTTGCGTTCGGGCTATTCGGACTGGCGCAGTTCGACTCCGGGCCACGCGCGGCCAGTCCTCGGCTCACGATTGCACTCGCGGTCTTTCCCACCGAGGCCGCTAGATACCGGAAATTCCTGCAGCCTTTCGAGCGTCGCGAACACGTTACGGTCAATCTTATCGCACAGAGTTACAGCGACATCCTGCGCGCCCTGCTTGCCGAGGCGGGCGCCCGCAAGGGCAGCCTCGACGTCGTGGAGCTGGACCTTTCGATGCTCGGTCGGGCTCGTTCCTCGGTTCGTCCCCTCGACTCACTGGTCTCGCCCAAGGCCGAGACGCTTTTCCCCAAGGCCGCGTGGAACGCCGCTCGCTTTGGCGGGCATCTTTTTTTCGTTCCGCATCGGCTGATGTGGCAAGCGATGATCTACAACCGAAAACGCGTCCCCACCCCCCCCGCCACGTGGGCGCAACTGCTCGCCTTCGCGCGCAGGCATCCCGGCAAAGTCGCGCTAAAAGGGGCGCGATACGAAGGCGCGACCTGCGACATGCTGTCGTTCTTGT
Organism: Binataceae bacterium (SeqCode); assembly: GCA_046704965.1. Lineage (GTDB taxonomy): Bacteria > Desulfobacterota > Binatia > Binatales > Binataceae > DTIX01. The sequence goes on along the minus strand of JBJKQX010000535.1, from coordinate 4,915 downwards.
GGAGCGCGGGCGGTAACCCGCTCCAGCCCGATTCTCCCGACGCACAGCGCGCATTTGGATTCCTGTTCCGCCTCGCCCCGTATCTGAATCTTGAGTCTCCCGTATTCCGCGAAATGTCTGTCCTCGAAGCACAGGCGCGAGGTTCGGTGTGGATTCATTTCAACTGGCCATTCGCGATCGGATACCTCGCAGGCAAAGGACTCGCTCCCAGCGTCGATTTGAGCGCACCGATACCGTCAGGCCCCGACGGCACCGCAACCGTACTCGGCGGTGGGTATCTCGCAATTCCCCGCTCCGCTCCGCGTCCCAAACTTGCAGCGGAGTTCATCCGTTATCTGCTGACGCGCCCGGCGCAAGCGCAGCTCAGTCGCGACCTAGGATGGTACGGCTCGGTCGGTCCGCCCGCCGGAAGTGAACAGGCAAAGCTCTACGCGGGGTTCACCGCGATGCGCCCATACGTACGCGCTCGTCCGACGATCGACTGTTACGCGCAGTTGAGCAACGCGTGGCAGCGCGGATTCCGGGCTGTACTGTTCCGCCGTCGCTCGCCGCGCAACGCACTCCGGCAAGTCGCCGCGGCGACAGCACACATCAGGAAGGTAGCCGCGCAACACGGCGGAGGGTCTTGCACCTGTCAGTGAGATAGTAAAAACAGACCAGGGTAAAAGCAGACCAGGATGGATCGCGCGTCACGTTCTCTGAGAATCATGTTCTTCGCCATCCCGGCGGCGTTCATGACGCTGCTGATGGTGGCTCCGGCCCTGCAGGGATTGGTCCTCTCGTTCGACTCGTGCGGGCCCTCGCTACGCAACTACGACCGGCTGTTCACCGACCCGCTGTTCTGGCGAGCGTTCGAGAATAACCTGATTGTTCCCTTCGGAAGCCTCGTACTGGAACTCGTGATCGGACTCGCGCTCGCTCTTTACCTGACCTCGCGCCCCAAACCTTCAGGCCTGGTCGAGGTCGCGGCCGTGCTTCCGTTCGCGATCCCCGAAATCGTGCTCCTGACGATCGCGCGCTACATCTTCATGCCGCGCGGCTACCTTAATGCCGCGATCGCGGAGACGGGGATGCATCCGCTCGGATGGCTTCTGCCGAATCACACTCTGGCACTGGGGACGGTTATCCTGGTCGACACCTGGCACGTGACACCGATCGTGATGCTTATCCTGATGGGCGGGCTTCAATCGATCGGGCCGGAGATTTACGAGGCAGCGGCGCTCGACGGTGCGGGAACCTTCGCCACCTTCAGGCATATCACCCTGCCGCTGCTGGTCCCGTCGATTATCGCCGCGGTCGTCTTGCGCGGAGTCGACGCGCTCCGGATTTTCTCGACCACGTTGGTGCTGACCGGCGCGGAGGGCGTGCCGGTGCTGTCCACTTACGCCTATCAGCAATGGACCGACGCGCAGCAACCGCATGTCGCGATGGCGGCGTCGGTCATTCTCGCGGTCGTGATTACGGTTCTGGGATTGACGATGGCGGCGATGGCGCGGCGGTTCGGCGTACAAACGGAGAATGCTCTATGAACGGCGTCGAGCCTTCCAAACAGTCCGCGCGCAACGGTCTTGCGGCATCCGTAATCCGCACTGCGGTCGCGACTGCAATAGTTCTTAGCGCGGCGATTCCGCTTTACCTGTTGATCAAGCAGGCCGTCACGCCCGAACTTCAGAGCTTTGCGTGGCCGCCATTCTGGCTGCCGCATCATCTTACGGATTCGCATCTGAAGTCCGTGTTCGAGGTCGGCGAGCTTCGCGCGTCGATCATCCGAAGCATCACGGTCGCATTGGTGTGCGGTGTCCTTGCCACCGCGATGGGTGCGATGCTCGGCTACGCGATGGCGCGAAGCAGTTGGGGGCAACGGGCCGGGATGACTTCGGTGACGGTCACGCGCCTACTGCCGATGATCGCGGTCGCGCTTCCGCTCGCGCTTGCGCTGATAATGACCGGGCTCTACGACAGACCAAGCGGAATCGGACTGGCGCTGATCCATACCGCGCTGGCTCTGCCGATGGCCGCGCTGGTCACGTTTCCCGCTTTCCTCGCGATCCCGCGCGAACTTGAGGAAGCGGCATTCCTCGACGGTGCCTCGCCCGCGCGCATATTTCTCACCATCGACGCGCCACTCGCACGCGGCTCATTGGCGGCGGCGTTCATACTTAGTTTCATCCTGAGCTGGGACGAATTCGGTTTCGCGCTGCTCCTGCAGGTCACGAATCGAACACTTCCACCCCTGCTCTACTACTACACGGTGTTCGGCGACGTCGGCTCGGCGAGCGCGCTTGCGCTGCTCATGATGATACCTGCCGTCTGCGTCGTGCTGGTGCTCCGACCGATGCTGCGCGGAGCGCTGATGTCGGGCAGCTTTCGATGAAGATACTCACGGAGCTGACAGGTGCCTGAACTGGTCATCCGAAACCTGGTACGCGACTTCCCTTCAGGCGGTGGGGTTCGCGACGTCTCGCTCGAGGTCGAAGCGGGCGAGTTCTTTGTGCTGCTGGGTCCGTCGGGATGCGGCAAGTCGACTCTGCTCAGGCTTATCGCGGGCCTCGACCCCGCCGGTCGCGGCACGATAGAGATAGCCGGCCACCCTGCCGGTTATGGCACGCGTAACGGGGCGGTCGGGATGGTTTTCCAGAAATATGCCCACTATCCGCACATGACCGCGTTTGAAAATATCGCTTTTCCGCTTCGCCTGATGGGTCTCGGCCGCGAAGAGATTCAAACGCGCGTCAGCGAGTGCGCCAAAACCGCGGGCCTCGCGATCGATCTCAACCGCCGTCCTGCGCAACTGTCGGGCGGTGAACGCCAGCGCGTCGCCCTTGCGCGCGCAATCGTGCGCGAACCGCGCGTCATCCTGATGGACGAACCGCTCTCCAACCTCGACGCACAACTCCGCGCGAGTCTTCGTGTCGAACTGAAGCGATTTCAGCGTGAGACGGGAAGGACCGTCATCTACGTGACTCACGACCAGTTCGAGGCGCTGACCCTCGCCGACAGGATCGCGGTGATGCGCGCCGGCAAAGTTGAGCAAACAGGCACGCCGCGGGAACTGTACGGCTCGCCGGCCAATCGGTTCGTCGCTTCGTTTGTCGGTCAGCCGCCGATGAACCTGATACGCGCCAAGGTCGCACCTGATAGAACGCTTCGCACCGGCGACGCGATTCTCGCTGTCGCAGCACCGGAGCAGGCTCGCGATGAAGTGATCGTGGGGATACGACCAGAGGACATTTCGCTCGAACCCGATCCGGCAAGCCTCCGCCTCGACGTGACCGTCGAGCGGGCCGAATTCTCCGGCGCCCGATTTCTTGTGCTCGCGGCCTTCGGTTCCGCGCGCCTGTTGACCGAAACCGGCGAGGCGATGGAACCCGGCGCGCGCCTGAGCCTTTACGTCGCGCCTTCGCGGCTCCATTTTTTCGACGCCGCGACCGGCGAGCGCATCTCCGCCCCGCGCATGACCTGACCTTGCTAACGCCAGGTCCGCGCGAGAGATCACGCGGCAAAACGACCGTTGACTTTTGGGATGTGAAGGCGAGGAAAGCCGAGCGGCTTCGGGAAAGGCGGGACGGACCGGACCGTCCGCGACTCGGGACGGGATTTGCGCATCAGGTTGACGCGACACGGATTCGACGGCGATAGGTCCACCACGCGGCAAGCCATACCGCGAGCAGCAGCACAATCGCGGAGATTCCGAGCCGGGCGAAATCCATTCCGTCCACCCATTTCCAGAATGGGCCGTCGAGTCCGAACCGGAGACTGACCACCTGTAGCCACTCGATGCCGCCAATCAGGATCGCGATCAACACCGTGACTCCGGTGACACCCAGATTGAAGAGCATCTTACGCTCGTGATCGTCAGCCGCCCACTCGTAGACACGCTCCATCACGGCGCCGTCCAGAGTGTCCACCAGCGCCATCCCCGCGGTGAACAGAGCAGGCAGAACCATCACGCTCCAGAACGGAAAATGACCATGCGCGGCAACGCCAGCCGAGATTCCGAGCAGCGCTATCTCGGTCGCGGTGTCAAAACCAAGCCCGAACAGAAACCCCACGAAGTACATCTTCCAGCTCGCGTCGATTCGCCGGTAGATGAACCTGAACAGGCGTGCCGCGACACCGCGCCGCTCGAGCAACGCCGCTATCTGTCGATCGATCTCCGCGCGGTCCTGAGACGAGCCGGCGCGGCGACGGAACGCCCGCCATAGCTGCATGAACGCGACAAGATTGACCAAGCCGATAAGCGTAAGAAATGTCGCGGATACTATCGCGCCGAGCATCCCGCCCCACGAGGGCGCTGAACGAAAACTGCTCGCGTGAAGCGAGACTCCAATCACCACCGCGAGGGTTAACAGAATGACGATCGTCGAATGCCCGAGCGCGAAGAAGAATCCGGTCGCGGAGCATGGTTTATTGTCCTGCTTGAGCTTGCGCGTCACATTGTCGATCGCCGCGATATGATCCGCGTCGAAGCCGTGCCGCACCCCAAGGAAGTAGGCAAGCGCGCCAATCTCCATCAGCGCATGGTCCAGCCTCCACGCCAGCGCGAACAACAAAACCCACGTGATGACGTTGAGCAGCCCAACCGCCGAGATCAGCGCAACAATCTGGCGCCCCGGGCGTTTACTTTCGTTCACTACGATTTCTGTGCTCCGCTCCGGCATCGCTCACACGCAACCTTAGCAGAGCATGGGGGGCTGAAGTCACGCTTTTCAGCGCATTGTTGAAATCCGCGTCGGACCGACGCTCAAGTGCCTACGGTCTGCAAGGCAAAACGACAGGAACAGCGGGCGGTGGGAAGGCTATTTCCGCTTCGATTCGGGGCGGCGCCGAAAGGAACGAAACAGTATGTCGGCGGATGAAGTGGACGGCGCTTGGTACCCGGGTATCGCGTCTGGGATGTAAAGCGGGTCGGGCG